>JAUIJR010000112.1 GCA_030431075.1 Polyangia bacterium
CGAGTTGCCGCCGGTGTAGAGGTCGTCGCCGCCACCGCCGTCACTGCAGGCGAGGCCGGCGGCCAACAACGCCGCCACACCCCAAGGAGTCCAGCTCATCGAACACAAACGCATGCCCGGATGCTAGCCGACGAGGGGCCGGCATGCGCACGGCCGAACTCACGCATGCGGGCCGCGGGCCCACCGACGGGAATTGGGCCGTCGCAAACGCGGTTCCGTCCCGATGTCGCGAGCGACGAAGCAAGGCCCGCGCGTCCACGCGGACGGGCCTCGCGGCTCGCCATCACTGCGGGACGGGGAAGTTCACGCAGCTCGTCTCGATGACGTCGAGCGCTTGTTGCAGCGGCGTGGTGAAGTCCTCGTCGCACAAGTCGCCCCAAAAGGCGTTCGGCGCCGCCAAGGTTTGCAGCTGGTGCAGGCGCGGCGCCCGAGCCACGATCGGATCTTCGGCGCCGGGCGGGCAGCTTTCGTTGGACTGGCCGTGCAGGCCGACCACCACCACGCGCTCGGGGAGGCCTTTGAGGCTCACGAGCATGTCCCAGTAGTCCTGCACCGGCGTCTGGTTGAACCCGGGCCAGGCGATGCCGCCGGACTCGGGGACTTCCCACACCGACTGATCGTCCTCGTCGGTCACGATGACCAGCACCAGCAGCGCGTCTTGGCGCAAGAAGCCGGCGTTGTAGGCCTCGGCGTCCGAGACGCGATCGATCAGCGCCGCCCTCGTCGCCTCGAGCGGCTGCTCGGCGAACTCGCCGCCATCCATCGACGCGATGCAGGTGAACTGGGCCGAGACCGTCGCCACCGGCCCCGTGTCGATCCAGCGGCCGGCCGGGACATCGCTGCAGTTGAGTCGGTCGGGCGCGTGTTGAAGTCGACCGCGGTGTCCTTGTCCGCAAATGAAGCCGAGCACGCAGTGCCCGGTCCCCGCCATGTCCGTCGAGATCACGCCGACGCGATAGTCGATGCCCTTTTCGACCACGAGCTCTTGGTCGACCAGCTGCATGAAACTGGGGAAGGCTTGGGTGAGCTTGTTTTGCTGGTCGGACATCGAGCCCGAGTCGTCGATGACGAAGAGCAAGTCGACCTTTTTGCAGCCCATCTCGCCGTCCCCGTCGCCGTCTCCGTCACCGTCACCATCTCCGTCTCCGGTCGTGCCATCGCCATCTCCATCTCCGTCGCCATCTCCGTCGCCATCTCCGTCGCCGTCGCCGTCGCCGTCGCCGTCTCCATCTCCATCGCCGGTCGTCCCGTCGCCATCTCCGTCGCCATCTCCGTCGCCCTCTGTGGTCTCGCCGCTGCCTTGGCTCTCACTGCTCGCGCTGCCTTCTTCGCTCTCGCCGCCCGAGCCGTCGAGGGTGCCGTTGGTGAAGGTCGCGTTGCCGGTGGTGTAGAGGTCGTCGCCGCCACCGCCGTCACCGCACCCGAAGGGGGCAGCAAGCAGTCCCACGACACTCCACCGAGCTAGTCCAATCGATCGCAAACGCATGTCGACATGCTAGCCGACCCACCGCAATCGCGAACGCGGTGGAACTCACGCTTTTTGGGGTGTGGCGTGCGGGGTTGCGCGGCTTCGGGACGGGGCCCAAAGCCGCGTTCGGGCAGAGGCGCGGGCCGCTAGCCCTCGAGCTCGAGCTCGACGAGCAGGTCGCCGGCGGCCACCAGGTCTTTGGGGGCCACCGTGATCCGCTTGACCTTGCCGGCTGCCGGCGCGCCGACCGAGGTCTCCATCTTCATGGCGGACAAGACGACCAGGGCTTCGCCGGCGGCCACGCGCTGGCCGATCTTGACCGGGACGTCGACCACGCCGCCGGGCATGGGGGCGCCCACCGAGCCTTTGGCTTGGGGGTCGGCGCGCTCGCGCACGACCTCTTTGACCTCGGCCGAGTTGTCGCGCACGCGGATCGAGCGGGGCTGACCGTTGAGCTCGAAGAAGACCTGGCGCTCGTTGCCCTCGAGGTCGCCGACCGCTTGCAGGCTCAAGACCAAGGTCTTGCCGCGCTCGAGGTCGAAGCTGACCTCTTCGCCGATCTGCAGCGGGGCCAAGAAGGCCGCCGTCGGCAGCAAGGAGACGTCCGAGTAGGTCTCGCGGAACTCCATGTATTCGTCGAAGACCTTGGGGTAAAGGGCCGCGCTGAGCACGTCGACCTCGCGGATCCGCGAGCCCCACTTTTTGCGCAGGCTCTGGTGCAGGGCGTCGAGATCCATCGGGGGCATGCTCGCGCCGGGGCGGCCTTCGATGGGGGCTCGGCCGCGCAGCACTTTTTCGCGCAAGAGCTCGGGAAAGCCGCCGTGCGGCACGCCCAGGTAGCCCTGCATGAACTCGACCACCGAGTTGGGGAAGCTCAGGGTGTCGGCTTGCTCGAGCACGGCCTCTTCGTCGAGGTCGTTTTGGACCATGAACTGCGCGAGGTCGCCGACCACCTTGGAGCTCGGCGTCACCTTGATGATGTCACCGAGCAGGCGGTTGGCCGCCGCGTAGGCCTTTTTGATCGCGCGCCAGCGGCCCGACAAGCCCAGCGAGGCGGCCTGGAACTGCAAGTTCGTGTACTGGCCGCCGGGCATCTCGTGCTCGTAGACGTCGGCGCTGCCGCTTTTGAGGCCCGACTCGAAAGGCGCGTAGATCTGGCGGCAGGTCTCCCAGTAGCCGTTGATGCGCTCGAGCTCGCCGAGGTCCAAGCCGGTGTCCAAAGGCGTGCCGCGCAAGGCCGCCACCGGCCGTATCGTGGGTGTGCACGTGGATCGGGAGATCGGGGAAGGCCTCGCGCAGCTTGCCCACCAGCATCTTGGCCGCCTTGGGCTTGAGCAGGCCGGCCATGTCCTTGATGGCGAGCACGTGGATCTTGCGCTCGACGAGCTCGCCGGCCAGGTCCACGTAGTACTGCAAGCTGTACTTGGTGCGCCCCGGATCCGAGACGTCGCCCGTGTAGCACAAGGCCGCCTCGATGATGCCGCCGGCCTCCCCCACCGCGTCGATGCCGAGCTCGAGGTTCTCGAGGTAGTTCAAGCAGTCGAAGATGCGAAAGACGTCGACGCCGCGCTCTTTGGCCTCGCGCACGAAGCCACGCACCACGTTGTCGGGGTAGTTGGTGTAGCCGACCGCGTTCGCGCCGCGCAGCAACATCTGGAAGGGCACGTTGGGCACCAGCTCGCGCAGGCGCTCGAGGCGGTCCCAAGGGCACTCGCGCAAGAAGCGAAGGGCGACGTCGAAGGTCGCCCCGCCCCACATCTCGAAGCTGAAGAGCTTGGAGAGCACGTGGGCGCTGGCCGGCGCGATGGCGGCGATGTCCACGGTGCGCACGCGCGTGGCCAACAAGGACTGGTGTGCGTCGCGCCAGGTGGTGTCGGTGAGCAACAAGCCCTCGTTGGCGCGCACGGCTTTGGCGAAGGCCTCGGGCCCCTCGGCCACGAAGACGTCGCGCAGGCCGGGCGGCGGCGCGTTCAGGGGCGTGGGCGGAATCTCGGGGAGTTCACGCGAGGGCGGCGCGCTGCCCATGCCGGCGACCACCGGCCCGTTGACGGCCACCTCGCCAAAAAAGCGCAGGGCTCGCTGGGCGCGGTTGCGACGGCGCGGGAACTCGAAGAGTTCGGGCGCGGTGTCGATGAAGTCGGTGCGCGCGTCGCCCGACAAGAATGTCGGGTGCGAGAGCACGTTGTGCAAAAAGGGGATGTTGGTCTTGACGCCGCGGATCCGGAACTCGGCCAGGGCGCGCTCGAGCTTTTGCGCCGCGCCGGCGAAGGTGCGCGCGCGACCGGTGACCTTGGTCAGCAGCGAGTCGTAGTGCGGCGAGACGGTGGCGCCGGCGTAACCCGAGCCGCCGTCGAGACGGATCCCCATGCCCGAGGCCGAGCGGTAGACCTCGAGACGCCCGGTGTCGGGCTGAAAGCCGTTGCGCGCGTCTTCGGTGGTGACACGGCACTGGATGGCCGCCCCGCGCACGCCGACGTCCTCTTGGCGCAAGCCCAAGTCGGCGAAGGTGGCCCCACCGGCGATCAGGATCTGCGACTGCACCAAGTCGACGCCGGTGACCTCTTCGGTGACCGTGTGCTCGACTTGAATGCGCGGGTTGACCTCGATGAAGTAGTGGCGCCCCTGGGCGTCGACCAAGAACTCGACGGTGCCCGCGTTGCGGTACTTGGCCGCCTTGGCCAAGGTGACGGCGTCGTCGAGCAGGGCTTGGCGCAAGCTGGGCTCGAGGCCCATGGCCGGCGCGACCTCGACGACCTTTTGGTGACGACGCTGCACCGAGCAGTCGCGCTCGTACAGGTGCATGACGTTGCCCTCGGCGTCGCCCAAGATCTGCACCTCGATATGCCGCGGCTTTTCGATGAAGCGCTCGATGAAGACCTTGCCGTCGCCAAAGGCCGCGAGCGCCTCGGAGCTGGCCCGATCGAAGGCCTCGTCGAGCTCGGCTCGGCTTCGCACCACCCGCATGCCGCGACCGCCGCCGCCCATGGCGGCTTTGATGATGAGGGGGTAGCCGGCCTCGTCGGCGAAGGCCCGGGCGTCCTCGAGGTTGGCCACGCCGCCTTCGGTGCCGGGCACGCACTGCACGCCGGCTTCCATGGCGAGCTTGCGCGCGGCCGTCTTGTCGGCGAGCAGGTCGATGGTCTCGGGCGAGGGCCCGACGAAGATGACGCCCCCTTCGGCACAGGCCCGCGCGAAGTCGGCCCGCTCACTCAAAAAGCCGTAGCCGGGGTGGATGGCGTCGACGCCATTTTCGACCGCGATGCGGACGATGTCCGGGATGTCGAGGTAGGCCGCGACGGGGCTTTTGTCCTGCCCCACCAAGTAGGCCTCGTCGGCCTTGTAGCGGTGCAGGTGAACGCGATCTTCGTGGCTGTAGATCGCCACCGTGCGCAGCTCGAGCTCGGTCGCCGCTCGAAAGACACGAATGGCGATCTCGCCGCGGTTGGCACACAGGAGCTTGCGGATGGGCCGCGCCGACATCGGCCGCATGATACTCGCGACGCAAGCCTTGCCGAGGGGGGATCGCCGCCCTAGGACGCCCTTGCCGGCCCTCGAGCATCGGAAAGATGCGCATCGCTCGGCAGATCCCCAGCCAGCTGCAGGCGATGACCGCGTGCGTCGAGCTCGTCCAGCGCGCGCGCCAAGTCCAGGACTTGGTCGGGCGTACACAAAGCCCCCACCCCCTCGGGTGCCGCGACCAGGGCCTCCCCCATTAGGACGCTGGCCACCCCGCCGAGGCCGATCCCGTCGGGGTGCGCGAAGCCGAGCCAGCGGCCGGGCTGGCCGTCCGCGTCGAGCGCCCGCGCCGTCAGCTGCACCCGGGACTTGCGATTGCGCAAAAGCACGCGCCGCAGCACGGTGAACTGCACCGTCATCAACCAGCGCATGACCCGGGCGCGCAAGAGCCAGCCCGGCATGTGCACGAAGCTGGACATGATGAAGTTCGGTTCGAAGGAGCCGTAGGTGGCGAGTCGCGGCGCGCCGGTCGAAAAGGCGAGTAGGTCCGGCTCGGTGAAGGCCACCGACAAGCTGCCCGCGCGTCCGTGCACGAAGTCGAACTCGGGGCCCGCTTCGACCTGCGCGCTCGCCTGGCGTTGGCCCTCGACCCATCGCTGCGTCGGCACGTCGAGCAGGTGCGTGGCGAGGCGCACCATCCCGCCGCCGCCACCCGAAAAAGGTGACCAACGGATCGCCAGCTCGACCCCCTGCCCGCCCCCCGCTTGCAGCACATGGACGGCCAGTAGGTTGCTCAGCCCGGGGAAGACGCCGGCGCCCAAAAGTACGCGCCCCGGACCTTCGGGCACGGCGGCAAGCTGACGCCGGTAGTAGACCGGGTCGGCCCCCGTCTCGACCAAGGCTCGCCCCTTGGCCACGCAGTCGGCGACGAGGGCGTCGGGCGGCGCGCTCACCGTGTCCGAGGCGTTGATCGTCAGCGCGTAGTCGTCGAGCACGCGAAAGCTCTCGGGCGCGTGCAGGTCGATCCGTCGATCGTTCGCCGCGCCGCGTCCGCCCGTGTGGACCTCGTGCCCGGCCGCCCGACCGGCCGCGACGATGGTCTCGCCCAGGTGCCCGCGCCCGCCGATCACCAAGATGCGCATGGCTCTACGGTAGACTCGCTGGCGCCGGGCTCAACTCGCATTCGATGGCCGACGCTCCCAAAGTCCCCAAGCGCCTCGAAGCGCGCAAAGAGCCCACGCAGTCGCGCTCGACGGCCACGGTGGACGCCCTGCTCGAAGCGGCGGCTCAGCTTTTGGTGGCCCAGGGCTACGAGGCGCTGAACACCAACGAGATCGCGGAGCGGGCCGGCGTGGCCGTCGGCTCCCTTTATCAGTACTTCCCCAACAAGGACGCGATCTTGGCCGCGCTGTGCCGACGCCAAGCCGAGCGCGAGGCCGCCTGGGTGCTGCGCGAGATGGCCGAATACCGGGGCCAAAGCGCGGCCGATGCGATCGAGCACGTGGTGCGGGCCGTCTTCGCCTTTCGCCGGGCCGAGTCTCCGCTCCAAGGCGCCTTGCTCGCGCAGCTGCACCACCTCGGGCGTTTCCCGGAGCTGGCTGACCGCGTCCGCGAGGCCATGGTCGGCCTGCACCCGTGGTTCGAGGCCCACCGCGGCGAGTTCCCCGGGCGCGACCCCGAGCTGGTGCTGCACATCTTGGTCAACGCCATCCACGCGCAGACCCACGACGGCGTGCTCGGCTACGACCCGCGCTTCGAGATGGCGGACTACGAAGCCGAGGTCATCCGGCTCGCGCGCAGCTACCTCGGCGGTTGATCCCGCAAAGCGCCGCGGATCCGCTCAGGCCGCGGCGGCCAGCTCGTCCTCGGCCGTCTCGGCCTTGGCCTTGGAGGGACGCCAGGTACCGTCGAGCACCTTTTGGGGCGGCTCGCGCAGGTCCCAGACGATGCCCACCCAGCTGAGCATCTTGAGCGCGTAGTAGCTCATGTCGATCTGCCACCAGCGAAAGCCCTGACGCGTCGAGGCTTGGTAGTAGTGGTGGTTGTTGTGCCAGCCCTCGCCGCAGGTGATGAGCGCGAGGATCATCGAGTTGCGGCTGTCGTCGGTGGTCTCGTAGACCCGCTTGCCGAACACGTGGGACAGGGAGTTGATGGTGAAGGTCCCGTGCCACAGCAAGGTGGTCGAGAGCATGAAGCCGATCCACAGGCCCGACCAACCCAAGAAGGCCCAGACCGTGAAGCCGAGCAGGATCGGCGGCACCATCCAGTACTTGTTGAGCCACACCAGCTCCGGGTAGCGCGCGAGATCCTTGATCTTCGAGTAGTCGGTCTCGGCCGTGTCGTCGAAGAGCCAGCCGACGTGCGAGTACCAAAAGCCGCTTTGCACCGGCGAGTGGATGTCCTCGGGCTGGTCCGAGTACTTGTGGTGATGCCGGTGGTGCGCCGCCCACCACAGCGCGCCCTTTTGCGAGCTCGTCTGGGCCAAGAAGGCCATGAAGAACTGAAAGGCGCGGCTGGTCTTGTAGGTGCGGTGCGAAAAGTAGCGGTGGTAGCCCGCGGTCACCGCGAACATGCGCAGGTAGTACAGCCCGATGCACACGACGACATCGATCGTGTTCACCCCCGTCCACAAGGCGCCGAAGCTCAGCAGGTGGACGATGATGAAGGGAGCCGCACCGAACCACTTGGATGCGGTGGAGGGAGAAACCTTCGCGGGGGCGGACGCGAGCGTCGACACAGCCATCTCCCGAGCACGCTAGTCGACGGCTGCCCGGGCAGCGGTCATGCGTGGGTCACCGAATGTCACGGTTGGGTAATTCGCCGGCGCGAAATCGGGGCGTGCAGGCCCTTGCGCGGCCGAATTCGCCCGATCGCGGCCATAGCAAGGGCCCAGAGAGAGGGCGAGCCCCGCGGCGATCACGTGGGATCGGGGACGAACTTGTACCCGAAGTAGCGCAAGAGGTCGAACTCGAGCTGGGTCAGCTTGATCTCGCGGCCGGGCGCGCGCACCTCGTGGGCGGCGAAGTCGATGACCACGTCCCCGAGCTGCATGCTGGGGTGGCTGTCTTGCACGGGCCGTTGCCAGTCGGCGCGGCGCAGCATCGAGCGCACGCGCGCGAGCAGCTCGTTGAGCTCGAAGGGCTTGGGCAGGTAGTCGTCGGCCCCCGCCTCGAGGCCCGAGACGCGGTCCTCGGTCTTGTCCAGCGCGGTCAACATGAGCACCGGGATGAAGTTGCCCGCATCGCGTAGCTTGCGACAAAAGTCGACGCCGGAGGCGTCCGGCAGCATCACGTCCAGGATGATGGCGTCGAAGCCGTCGTCCGAGAGCAGCTGGGCGCCGGCGTCGCGGGCCGAGCCCACGACCTCGACTTGGTAGCCCTCGAGCTCGAAGTTGAGCTTGAGGCCGGCGGCGAGGTGCCGCTCGTCTTCGACCACCAGCAAGCGCGCGGGGTTCTCGGCTTCGCTCACGGCCCCCATGCTGACCCGGCTCGCGGTCGATTGCAAAGCGGGCCCTGCGGTCGAGCGCCACTCGAGCTGGGCGCTCAACGCCGCGGCAGCTGCAGCTCGATCTTGCTGCCCTTGCCCAGCCCCTCGGACTTGGCGTCGACGCGCCCGCCCATGTTGCGGACCAAGCTGCGCACCACGAACAAGCCCAGGCCGGTGCCGTGCTGCGCTCGCACGGTCTCCTCGGGCGCGCGATAAAAACGGTTGAAGACGCGCCGCAGATCCCGCTTGGGGATCCCGATCCCCTTGTCCTCGACCTCGATGGCCACCCGCTCACGCGGCAAAGAGCGCGCCCGCACGATGACCTCGGGCCCCCGCTTCGGGTCGGCGTACTTGATGGCGTTGTCGACGAGGTTCTCGATGATCGAGCTCAGCGCGCGCGGGTCCCCGACCAAGGCCCCAGCCCCCTCGGCCTCGAGGCGCACGCGCTCGGGTTCGACATGCCGGCGCTCGACGACGCGAGCGATGGCGTCCTCCAACAAGGCCGCGATCGGCACCTCGCGCACCTCGCTGGCGACGCGCCCGGCCGTGAGCCGACTGGCGGCCAAGATCCCGTCGACGACCCCCCCCAAGCGCTCGACATCGTCGAGCATCATCCGCCGCAGCTCGGCGCGCCGCCCCTCGTCGAGCTCGGGCCGCGCCAAGGTCTCGACGCACAAGCGCATCGAAGCCAGCGGACTTTTGAGCTCGTGGGTGACGGCGTCGATAAAGGTGGTCTGCCGCCGCACCTCGAGGATCTCGCGCACCAAGAAGTAGGCCGACAAGACGATGGCCACCATGATGATGGCGAAGCTGATGATCCCGCCGACCATCAGCCAGGTCCGCCCGGTCCGCAAAATCGCAATGATCCAGCCGACCAACAAGGCGATCGACAAAGCTGTGGCCACCGAGGCCAAGACGATGGGCACACCGACGGAGCGCCGTCGCATCAGCCGGCCGCCTCCTCGCTAAACAGCAGTGGCAAGGACATGGCGAAGCTCTCCTTGCCATCGAGGCCCCGCACGGCGCCGCGCTCGAGCTCCAAGCTCCCGGTGCCGCGCCCCTCGAAACAAAAGTCGACGACGTTGTCGGGCCGCGCCTCGGCCACGTCCTCCACGGACACCGGTGCGAGCGCCGCGCCCTTGGCCCGCTGCCAGCCCACACCGGTGAGTTCGGGCGCAGCCTCGACCTCGCCCGACCACCAGGTCCGCAACAAAGACGCACCGGCACAGGCGCCGGACTCGGCCTCGCTCGGCATCCAGCTCGCCGCGACCGCCCGCGGCGCTCCCGGCCCGGCGACACGCACATCGCTCCCGGCCAAGCTGGCGCCGTTTTGCGCGTAGAGCTCGCCCCGGATCTGCACCTGCTCGACGTGCCACTTGCCCTCGGCGTCGGCGAAGTCGCCCTCCAGCACCAAAGAGCGCAGCTCGCCCCGCTCGTCGGCGTCGCCAAAGTGAGCCAAGCGCGGGGCGGCGCGGCCGCCGTCGTCGTAGACCAAGACGAAGTGCCACGGCGAGACGGTGCTGGGATCGATCTCGTGATCGAAGACGATCCACAAGCGCTCGAGCCCGTCCTCCCCCGGCGTGGCAGCGGCCTGGGCCCAGATGGGGGCAGCGGCAAAGGTCGTGTCGGCGGTGGGTGGATCGGGGGCGCGAAAGCCCGGGAGGGTGACGGTTCCGCAGGCGCTCAGGCCCAACCCGAAAGCGAGCACGGTCGAGCGCACGAGGGGTCGCCCGAAGGTCCGCGAAGTCCGCTGCGCCACGGCGAGCATCGTGACACATCCGGCGCCCATCGTCCCCCACGGCCGATCCGCTACACTGCGCGCCCGATGCTGAACCTGGCCAGCGAGAGCCCCGAAGGCTGGGCCCAAAAGGCCGCCGCGCACCTGGACGAGATTTTGCTCGACCACGCGCACTGCGAGAAGAAGGCGGCGTCGACGGCCATCTCGCTGATCTTCCGCTACCCGGAGTTCCCGCAGCTGGCGATCCCCCTGTCCCGCCTGGCGCGCGAAGAGCTGGCCCACTTCGAACAAGTGCTCGGCGTCCTACGCAGCCGCGGCCTCGAGTTCGCCCGCCAACGCCCCAGCCGCTACGCCGCCCGCCTCATGACCGCCGTCCGCAACCACGAACCCCACAAGATGGTCGACACCCTCTTGTGCTGCGCGCTGATCGAGGCCCGCAGCTGCGAACGCATGCAAAGGCTCGCCGAGTGGTTCGAGAGCGAAGCCGGGCGGGATGAGGAGTTGGCGAAGTTGTACCGCGGGTTGTTGGCCTCGGAGGCGCGGCATCACACGAGTTACGTGGACCTGGCGCGGAGTTGCGGTGGGTTGGAGGCCGAAGATGTGCGCGAGCGCTTGCGAGAGTTGGCCGAGCACGAGGCCAGCGTGAGTTTGGCGGAGGCGGACGAGCCGGTGCGGCTGCATAACTGAGTGGGGGGCGATGCACTCAGCCTGGTCCCCGCGGACTCGCGCCCCCTCGTAATACCGTCGGCGTCCGCTGACAACCGCGGTACGACGCCCAGAGTCCGACGGCTCCCGGGCTCTTTCGCAGCCAGATCAACGCTCAGCTCAAGCTAGTACTCGCGACTCAGTCGCCGTAGGGCAGCCCTAAACTCAGGCAGAGAATCCACCTCCTTGGACCCTCCGCCTGGGATGGACACCCTCACGGGTGTTCCTAAACGTAGCTTCTCCACGTCGTCAAGCATCTTGTCGAGGGCCGAGACGAGGACGTCTTCAGGAGCCATCTCCCTCCGACGGCAAACGTCGTCTAGCCGTCGGGCTAGCTCTCCGAAGAACACGACCTGAGCTTCACCTGAAGGCTCCGGGAAGAATTTCCCCGATGGCAGGATGAAATTCTCGGAGTCCGCGCCGTTCTCCACTTTCACGCCCCAGTGCTCCTCGATGGCGTCGAGAAATGCACTCATCGCGTCACGTTGGGTTTGGAGCCGGCCAGCCCGTCTGCGAGTTCGGCGGCGAATACTCCGAACTCCTGCCTCGTTCAGAACATTCTCAACCGGTACGTGCACAACCCTCGTTTCGGCGTCCTCTCTGTCAGGACCAACCCGTTCATCAAGGTAATCTTGGACGATCTCCCAGTAGGTCATCTCCGTGGTGGCGTCGTACACGGCAATCAGGACCGGCTCGGCGAAACGCTGCCAGTGATTTGCGTGCTGGACGGACACGCGCACAGAGATCAGCGTGCCCCCCGAAGTCATTTGTCCGACGAGCGACTCGGTCGACTTCGACTGAACGAAGAATGAAAGCTCGGTTGCCTCGCCGTCGTCAAAGATCCGGACGAGGAAGTCCTCGCCGTAGTCAGAACGGAGACGTTCAGTCGTCCAGCCCGCGGTGGAGAACACGTTGCGGAGTTGTGCGCCCGCAATATCCTCGAGGGCGTGCGAACGCGGACGTTTTGGCATGGTTGGGCTAGTTTAGCGACTCCCGCGATGGGGCACCACTTCGAGTACTACGATGCCCGTTTCCTGACCGAGGGAGACTCCGAGCACCTGCCTGAGGAGATGCCGAACGTCAACCGGTTGGGCCTTCCAATACCGCCTGCCGCCTACGCTCCAACCTGTGCCAGGTACGAGTGTGACCTTCGTTTTGCCAAGCAAGAAGCGGTCCGAGTTCAACCAAGACGCCCCCCGCCAGGGCGCACCTCAGGCTCGTCGTTCAGTGCATCAGTCAGCGACACGTAGTGCCGCGATATGTACGTGAGGGTCACAACGCCTCGGGGGTGCAGGGTTTCGTCGCCAGCCTTGCTGGCGACCTGCGCCCCCTGGAGCTCAAGGCATCGAGCTCAGCTTCGTCTTGCGTGCAGCACGAAGCGAGCACTGGCTGGAGTTCTTCGCAGAGCGAGACGAACGCCGCTCGGACCGCCTCGATGCGCGCCCTTGGTACGGCCCATTCGACGCGCAGTTCATTGCTCCACCGCGTTCCGCCAAACGCGGGCCGCGTTACGTCGGACCACACATCCAAGTACACGGTGATGGACGCATCTCTCGTTCCAAACTGAACCGTCCCCCCTTGCCGAACCGCCACGCCGGACCGTTGAACGCGCACCGAGCCCGGTTCTTCTGCCGCGATCAGTTCAAACAGAGCGTTGCCATCGTGGATCGGTCGCCCCAGCGTCTCATCATCATGATCGAACACGAAGGCGCCCGCGCATAGTTCGGGCCGAGTATCCAGCAGAACCGTCCACAGCTGGCACACCAGGTCCCGCGCGAACAGGCCGCGGTTGAACGCGAGATCGACGAACACTAGCGCTTCCTCGTCCTCAACCATGCCGATACAGACTACCCCGCTGCCCGGTGCAGTGGCGAGCTTGCTTAGGGTCGACCGACGAGTTCCTCGAGCTTGCGCTCAACGACTTCCGACGCGATGGTCTCCGACTTCCCCGAACGGTTATCATCCAGACGCCGCTTCGCTGACGGCACCCGAGCCGCTTCGATGTCGGGATCTAAGGAGCCGTCCGCGACGGTCTCCGTTTCGATGGCGGCAAGCTTCGCACGATCGGCGTCGGGCAAGTCGAGCGCCGCCTCAGGATGCGCTTGCCTTCTTCGGTCACCGTGGCAGTCCATCCGTTTGGTCGGAAGCCTGGCGAAGGCGCGGGTGGACTTGTTCGCCGCGACAATCCGGCGGCCCGCCTCCGTTCTCATCGAGCTCCCGCAGTCGACGGCTGAGATCGCTGCGGCTGAAAGACTGGGTGGGCGCGCGCTCGGCTCAGAACCCTGTCGCGCCTTCCGCCGTGCCACCGGTTGGGACCGCGTCCACAGCCGACTCGCCGGCGACGCGCGTGGCTCGCAAACTCGCCAAGTCCATCGGATACAGCTTCACCTCGGTCAGCACTTCAGCCGGCCCCAGATGCGCCAAGTCCCCATCTGGTCGATAGACGATCAAGCGATCGCCATCCACCTCGACCAAGAGATGATCGAGATGGCGCCCCATCGTCGGATCCATTTCGAAGACATCGTCGTAGCTGACACAATTCAGCGGGTAGTCGGCCAGACGATGTACGCCCGCCAAGGGAACGCAATCCTCCCATTCGATCGCTAGGGCCAGAGAGCGAAGGGTGGAGTCCCGCACGCGTTCTTCCGTCGCGACGTAGTGACACTCTTGAAAGCGAGGTGTCTTTCCAGTGCACGCGAGGGCGAGCGGTAGGGTCGACGATAAGGCCAGCCCCAGC
>JAUIJR010000637.1 GCA_030431075.1 Polyangia bacterium
ATCGGGGCGCCGGGCGAGATCACGCGGATCCGGATCCGACGCGCCTAGCTCGGCGCCAACTTTGCGCCGCGCCGGCGTGGCGCGCCGTCGATCCTCGAGGGGATGATGGACGAAGTTCGAGCGCCCGGTCTCTACGGTGCAGGCTTGGCGGGGGATCCCCGTGTGCTGATCGTCGGTGGCGGCACCGCGGGGATCAGCTTGGCTGCCCGCTTGCGACGGCGGGCGCCCGGCTTGCGGCTGACGGTCATCGAGCCGAGTGAGGTCCACCTCTACCAGCCGCTGTGGACTCTGGTCGGGGGTGGATTGGCCGACTACGCGGAGACGACGCGACCCATGCTGGACCTCATCCCCGAGGGGGTGGCCTGGGTGCGCGAGGCGGTGACGCAGATCGACCCGATCGCGCGCCGGGTGCGGACCTCGGGCGGCCGCGAGCTCGAGTACGAGGCACTGATCGTGTGCCCGGGGGTGCAACTCGCCATCGACGAGGTCGAGGGCCTGCGCGACGCGCTCGACGAGGATCCGCGCGTGTGGACGAACTACAGCCCCAACTACGTCGAGAAAGGGCCGCCCGCGATCGCAGCCTTTCGCGGGGGGCGGGCGCTGTTCACCTTCCCGCGCTCGCCGATCAAGTGCGGCGGGGCGCCGCAAAAGATCATGTGGATCACCGAGGACACCCTGCGCGCCGGGGGGCGACGCGAGGGGGCCGAGTTCCACTACTTCGCGCCCGGCCAGTCGATCTTCGGCATCGATCACTACCGCCCGAGCTTTGAGGCCTTGGTCGAGGCGCGGGACATCCACACCCACTTTGGGCACTGCCTGCGCGCAGTGGATCACCGGCGCTCGTGCGTGGTCGTCGAAGACCTCGCCACCGGCGAGACGCGCGAAGAGGCCTACGATCTCTTGCACGTCTCGCCGCCCATGCGCCCGCCGGCCTTCATCGCCGATGCGGGCCTCGCCGATGCGGGAGGCTTCGTCGAGGTCGACAAGGAGACGTTGCAGCACACCCGCTTCCCCGAGGTCTTCGCCAGCGGGGACGCCTGCTCGGCGCCGACGGGCAAGACGGGCGCGGCCGTGCGCAAGCAAGCGCCCGTCATCGTCGAGAACCTCCTCGCGCAGCTCGACGGCCGCGCGCCCGAGGCCCGCTACGACGGCTACACCTCGTGCCCCGTCGTGGTCGGGCGCGACCGGGTCATCTTGGCCGAGTTCGGCTACGACCAACGGATCTTGGAGAGCTTCCCCTTCGACCAGCGAAAGCCTCGTCGCTCGATGTACTTGCTCAAGCGGCACATGCTGCCCTTGATCTACTGGCAGGGGATGATGAAGGGGCTGATGTAGGTACGTCGCGGGTCGCGCAGCCCCGCCCGCAGGCGAAAGTCGCTAGGATCACAGCGTGCGTGCTCTCGGCTTTTCGACCTTTGTTTCGCTGACGACATTATGCCTAGCCGGCAACGCTTGGGCCGGGCCACCGCTGGGCACGGGCGGGCCGGTGCACGTCGAGAGCTGCGAGGCCTGCGACTTTGTGATCGAGCCCGGCACGCCGACGGCCGACGGCGCGATGATGGGCGTGGGGCCCGGCGATTTGGTGTGCGTGCGCGGAGGCCAGCGCGAGTTCTTGCGCCTGTACAACTTCGTCGGCGCCGAAGAGGACACCATCACCGTCACCAACTGCGAGGGCCAAGTCGAGATCGACAACGCCGATCGCGGCTACGGCCTCACCGGCGAGGGCATGGCGCATGTGCGGGTCACCGGCACCGGCGACGAGAGCGTCGAGTACGGCTTTTCGGTGCGGGCGAGCCGCGACGGCCCGGACTACTCGGCGAGCGGCGTGGTCTTCAACGGCCTTTCGACCAACTACGAGCTCGACCATATGGAGGTCTACGAGGCGGGCTTTGCCGGCTTCAACCTCAAGACCGAGCCGCGCTGCGACCTCACGGCCAACCTCGGCAACTTCGTGCAGTACGAGACCCACCTGCACCACAACTACATCCACGACACCCGCGGCGAGGGCCTCTACTTGGGGAGCACCGGCTACGGCGGGCGCGAGTACAGCTGCGAAGGCACGCCGACCCTCTTGTACCCGCACGAGCACCACGGCTTTTACGTGCACCACAACCAGATCGAGCACACCGGCTGGGACGGCGCGCAGATCGGCGTGACGCCGGTGGGCTGCGAGTTCCACCACAACGTCATCTACGACGTCGGCCGCGAGGGCGTGGAGTATCAGACCAACGGCCTGCAGATCGGCGGCGCCTCCGAGTGTGAGATCTGGGCCAACCGCATCGAAGGCGGCCCGAGCAACGGCATCATCATCTTGGATGGGCGCGACACCTTCGTGCACGACAACGTCGTCGCCGACTTCGACGGCCCGGGTGTGTACTGCAACGACCGCGACAACAGCGAGGTCGCCGGCAGCAGCTACGCCTTCATCCACAACACCTTCGTCGACGTGCGCGACGGCGGCATCACCTTGTTCGGCACCACGACCGTGGGCCACGTCGGCCAAAACAAC
>JAUIJR010000113.1 GCA_030431075.1 Polyangia bacterium
TGACCGAGTAGATGCGTTTTTCGGGGAGCTCGAGCGCGGTCAAGGTGCGGTCGAAGACGCAGGCCGTGTCGATGTTGATGCGGTTGGTGCGAAAGTCGACGGCCTTGACGGGCGTGTGTCCGTGGATGACCAGCTTCGACCACTTGTAGCTGCTGCGCAAAAAGGGCCCGCGCGACCACAAGAAGTCGTGGCCATGCGCCTCGAGGGAGAGCTCCTCGACCGGGACGCGCGGCAAGCCGGCGTGCACGAACACGTAGTCCTCGGTCTCGTGATAGAGCTGGAGATTTTGCAGGAACTCGCGGTGCGACTTGGGGATCCGGTACTCGCGGTCGTTGGTCGCGTAGCTGTGCAGCGTGGCCGAGCCGCCGTTGTAGATGAACATACCGGCCGCCTCGGAGCCGGGGTCCCGCAAGAAGGCCAAGAAGAGCGCCTCGTGGTTGCCCTTGAGGGTGATGACCTTGCAGGACTTCGACAGCTCGAGGACGGTGTCGATGACCTGCTTGCTTTGCGGGCCACGGTCGACGTAGTCGCCCAAGAAGATCACCGTCGAGTCCGGCGTCAGCGGCAACTTGTTCAGCAGCATCCTCAGCTCGGTGGCGCATCCGTGCACGTCACCGATGGCGAAGATCTTGTCTGGTGAGCCTTCGGCCATGAATCGAGCGCTTCGAGGGGAGCCGCGTCTTGCGCGCTCCGGGCGAGCCCCGATCGGCCCCGCTTTGTGATGCTAGCGTAACCCTGGCCTCCTCCCCAACCGCGCGTGTTCCGGACCCCGGAGCCCGAGGAGAGGGGGTGGATCGCGGGGTCGGGGAGGGTGGGGCCGGGGGGGATCCCCGCCGCAGGTAAATCGGGCGTGAATGACCGCGTACGCGCCCGCGTCGGTTCAATCGTGGCACACAAGGCAACCCGTCGTTCTTTCGCTTGGCTCGCCCTCGCACCTTTGCTGCTCCTGAGCGCCTGTTCTTTGTCGATCGTGAGCGGAGGTGGGCAAGCCTCTTACCCCCAACCCCAGGGCTACTACGGACCCGGCGTCTACCCGACGACCAAGCCCGCGCCCACCAAGAGTCATCCCAAGGCCAACACGCCCAAGGCGCCCTCGAGCTCCACGCCCAAGGCGCAGCCCAAGAAGCAAAACAAGGCTTCGAGCCAGCGCCCCAAGCAAGACAAGTTCCCCGGCAAGCCCGCGCAGCGCCCGGCCAAGTCCGACCCGGGCAAGGCCAACAAGCCCGGCAACTTCCCCGGCCAGCCCGCGCAGCGTCCGCGGCCGAACACCCAAGGCCCGCAGCGCGTGGTGCCGGCGGCGGTCAAGTCCTCGCGCCCTGCACCGACCCGGGCCGTCCGTGGCCGCTAGCCCCGAATTCCTTCATCCATCCAACGCCCCCTGCCACACGGCGCTCCGACTTCGGTCGGGGCGCCTTTTTTGCGCGCTCAGCCCTGGGCGTGCGCCTCGAGCCGCTCGGCGAAGGCCTCGAGTCGTTCGCGTCGGGCTTCGACCAGGGGGAGCTTGTCGGGGAGGGTCTCGGCCATCGCCGTCTCAAAGCTGCCCGAGAAGTAAAAGACGAGGTGGCGCAAGATCCACTCGTCGATCTCCTGGATCTCGGGCGCGACCCCCTCGAGGCGTCGGGGGTCGTCGATGAGCGCGCGGACCCCCTGACGCAAGGGCGCGGCCGAGGAGCCCAGGTCGGTGTGCACCATGACCCACGCGCCGCGGCGCAGCATGTCGCGCCAGATCGTCAGCTGCTTGGCGGCCAAGCGCCAACACAGCTCTTGGAGGTCGGGGGCGTCGAGGCGCTCGTCGAGGCGCCAGCTCCAGTCGTGCCGACCCGAGTGTCGACCGCGAAAGACGACCACCCGGTAGGGCTCGCGGCCGGCGAGGGCGCGCGTCGCGAAATGGGCGGCGACGCTCTCGTCGATGGGAGACTCGCCGCCGCGGCGCAGCTCTTCGAGTCGCTCCCGGCCGACGAGGTAGGCGGCCTCGGGGGCCATGACGAGGGCGCGACGGGGACCGCGACGCGTGTCGATCGTCGCGTCCTCGAAGGCGAATCCCATCCCATTGAAACTATGCAATCTGCGGACGATTGACCAGGGCGCGGCCTCGCTTGCCTGTGCGGGCGCGTGGCTGGCAAGCTCGCGCGGTGGAGCACCTCACGGCGGAGCAGCTCGCAAGCCTGCGCACGCGCATCGAGGCCGAGCGCGACGAGCTTCGTCGCCGCCTGGCCTTGCACGAAAGCGAAGCCCGGGCCGCGGACGAAGAGCGAGACGAGCAGGATCTCGCCGCCCGCGAACAAGAGCGCACCAACGCGGTGATGGTGGCCGGGCGCGAGCGCGGGCGACTGCGGGCCCTCGAGGCGGCCTTGTCGCGCATGCGCGAGGGGAGCTACGGGATCTGCGAGGAGACCGACGAAGAGATTCCCTTTGGGCGCCTGCAAGCCGAGCCGACCGCGCGCTACACCGTCGAGGGCCTCGAGCAGCTCGAGCGCGATGGACGTAGCCCCGAGCTCGAGCCCGAAAGTCCGGGGGCCTACTGATGTCGATGCGCACGCACAGCTTTGCCCGCTGGGGCGGGGCGGCCCTCGTCCTGCTCGCGCTCGGCGCTTGCAAAGAGCCCGAGCCGGCCGCGCCCGGCGCCGAGGGGCGAAGCGCGACCCCCGAGGCCGCACAAGCCAGCGCCCAGACCCCCACCCAGACCCCCACAGCCGAAGCGGCGCCCGAAGCCAAGCCGGCGCCGCCCGTGCGTGCGCGCCCGGCTACGCGTCAACCGGCCGCTGCGCGCGTGGTGGCCATCGGGGATCTGCACGGCGACTTCGAGGCCACGCTTCGCGTCTTGCGTTTGGTCGGGGCCATCGACGCCGAGCAAAAGTGGATCGGTGGAGATCTGGTGCTCGTGCAGACCGGCGACCAGCTCGATCGTGGCGACGGCGAGCAGGCCATCGTGGATCTCTTTTCGCGGCTGGTCGTCGAAGCCGAAGCGGCCGGCGGCGCCGTGCACGTGCTCAACGGCAACCACGAGACCATGAACGCGCTGGGCGACATGCGCTACGTGACCGTGGGCGGCTTTCGGGACTTCGAAGACGCGGTCGCTCCCGCGGATCTGCAGCACTCGGTGCTCGAAGGCGTGCAGCCCGAAGTCCGCGCCCGGGTGGCCGCCTTCATGCCGGGTGGCCGCTATGCGCGGGTGCTGGCCGAGCGCAACGTGGCCGTGATCGTGGGCGACAGCGTCTTCGTGCACGGCGGGGTCACGCCCCGCTACGCCCGCGAGGGCGTGGACGCCTTCAACGAAGAGACCCGGCGCTGGTTGCTGGGCGAGCAGCCGCGACCTCCGGCGGCGATCGTAGACCCCGAGGGCCCGGTGTGGACGCGCCGCTACTCGCAGGCGGTCGACGAGGCGGCCTGCCGTGACCTCGACGAAGCCCTGCAGCTGCTCGGCGCCAAGCGCATGGTCGTGGGCCACACCGTGCAAGAGCGCGGCATCACTTCGGCCTGCGAGGGCAAGATCTGGCGCATCGACGTGGGCTTGGCCGCGCACTACGGATCGGCGCCCGCGCAGGCCCTCGAGATCCGCGGCGAGCAAGTGCGGGTCATGGCCGGCGGCTGACGCTGAGCCCCAGCTCAGGTGGGGATCAGCTGGGGCGCCGCAGCTGCACCAGCTCGCCGGCTTCGGCCGCGGCCTCGGCCTCGGCTTCGCGCGGGCGATTCGCCCACACCTCGGCCACCGCCGGGTCGAGCAGGTGGCTCGGGTGCACGTTGCGCAGCGCGTTGGCCATCACCGCGCGCACGTCGGGGTGGCGCGACTGCAGGTCGTCGAGCAGGGCCCGCATCTGCTCGCGCTGCAAGCCCGACTGCGAGCCGCACAAGTTGCACGGCAAGATCGGGTAGCCGGCCGCGAGGGCGTGGGTCTCGATCTCCGCTTCGGCGCAGTCGATGAGCGGGCGGATCACGTCGAAGCGATCGTCGTCGGTGCGGTAGCGGGCGGGCATCGCTTGGAGCTTGCCGCTGAAAAAGAGGTTCATCAGCAGGGTCTCGAGGGCGTCGTCGCGGTGATGGCCCAAGGCGATCTTGTTGCAGCCCAGGCGCTCGGCCGCGTTGTAGAGCACGCCGCGGCGAAGGCGAGAGCAGACCGCACAAAAGGTCTTGCCGGCCGGGGTCAGGTCGACCACCGTCGAGTAGGTGTCCTCGCGCAGGATCTCGAAGGGCGCGCCAAAGTCCTCGAGCCAGCTGCGCAGCGACGCGCCGTCGTAGCCCGGCTGGGCCTGGTCGAGGTGGACGGCGGTGACCCGAAAGTCGAAGGGCGCCCGACGTCGGGCCTCCCACAGCAAGTCGAGCAGGGTGTAGCTGTCCTTGCCGCCGGAGACGGCCACCATCACGTGGTCCCCGGCTTCGACCAGGCCCCAGCGCGAGATGGTGCGCGTCATCTGTCGGCCGAGCGCGCGCCGACGCTTGGCCGCGGGAATCGCTGCGCTCACTTTTGGAACTCGGCTTTCCAGCGCGCGTAGCTCATGCCGTAGAGCCACTCGCGGACTTGGTCGAGCTCTAGCGCTTCGCCGCGCTCTTCGGCGGCCTCGCGGTACCACTTCGACAAGCAGTTGCGACAAAAGCCGGCGAGGTTCATCAGGTCGATGTTCTGCACGTCCTTGCGCGACTGCAGGTGCTCGACCAGGTGCCGAAAGGCGGCCGCCTCGAACTCGGTGCGTTGGGCGGCGTCGAGGTGCGCGAGGGGATCGGCGTCGGACATCGGCCGCAGCCTACTCGCTCGCGGCGGCGGCCGAAAACTCGGCCTCGAAGGCGGCGGCTTGTGCGGCGAAATCGGGGCCCGCGGCCAGGTAGGCCTCGCGCGCGCGCGCCCGCGCCGCCTCGCCGGCCTCGCGCGTGCCCGCGGTCAGCTCGGCCAGGGCCAGGGCGTGGGCCGCCTCGGCGCGCTCGTGGGGGGAGGCCGCGTGTGCATGGCGAGCCCGCAGCGCCTCGGCGCGGCGCAAGGCGGGGAGGGCCGCGGCCGTGTCGCCCTGCGCGAGCTGGGCGCGCCCGAGCAGCCAGCTCGCCGTCGCCACCTGAAAGTGCTCGGGGCCGAAGGCTTGCTCGTAGCGCTCGAGGGCGGCGCGCGCGTGTTCGGCCGCGACGTCCGGTTCGCCGGCGGCGAGCGCGACGCGGGCCAGGGCGCACGCGGAGTCGGCGAGGTCGGGATGCTCGGAAGCGAGTCGCGCGCGCCGGATCTGCATGGCGCGCTCGATGGCCGTGCGCGCGGCCTCGAGCTCGCCGGCGCCGAGCAGGGCCAGGCCCAAGTTGTCGAGGCTCAAAGCCAAGTCGGGGTGCTCGGCCCCGAAGGCGGCCTCGTAGATCTCGGCCGCCCGACGCAAGGTGCTCACGGCCTCGTCGAATCGTTGCTGCCGGCGGTAGGTCAAGCCGACGTTGTTGAGCGAGCCGGCGACGATCGGATGCTGCGGGCCGTAGCTGTGCCCGTAGATCTCGATCGCGCGCTCGTAGTGGGCGCGCGCCTCGTCGTACTCGCCGCGATCCAAAAAGACATTGCCCAGGTTGTGGGTCGAGCGGCCGACCAGCGGATGGGTGGGGCCGAGGCTCTCGCGGCGCAGCGCGAGGGCCTCGCGGTACTTGGGCTCGGCCGCGTTGGAGTCGCCGGCGGCGTCGAGCAGTACACCGTGGTTGTGCAGCACCAAGGCCATCTGCGGACCTTTGGGATCGACGCGCTGGGCCCACAGCTCGGCTTGCTGCGCCCAGGCGTAGCCTCGATCGTGACGGGCGAGGCGGTAGCCCTCGACGTAGACCAGCTCGGCCGCCGCGCGCGCGCTCACGGCGTCGACGCGCTCGAGCAAGCCGGTGGCGTAGGCCGCTTCGAAGGCGGTGGTCGCCGCTTCGAAGTCGCCCGCGAGCTCCTCGACCAGGCCGCGCTCGAGCTCGACGC
The DNA here is from genome assembly GCA_030431075.1 of Polyangia bacterium. Classification (GTDB taxonomy): domain Bacteria; phylum Myxococcota_A; class Polyangia; order Nannocystales; family Nannocystaceae; genus JAUIJR01. The sequence continues at coordinate 5,912 of JAUIJR010000113.1, forward strand.
GTGCGCGCAAAGGAGCGAAGTCCAGCGCCGCCGCGTCGACGGCCGCGAGCTCTTCGCGCGCGCTTTGGACGTGGCCGGTGAGGCGCGAGGCCCGGACGCGCCCGAGCTGCGCTTGCGCCTCGCCGACCGGGACGGTGAGCGCGGGTGGGGGGCGGCTGTCGTCGCGGGCGAGGGCCTCGAGGTCCTCGCATTCGGCGACGCCGGGCAGCTCGGAGGCGGCGCGCACGGCCGCGTCGACGGTCTTCGCGTCGGCCTCGACCCAGCGCGCGGCGAGGGCCTCGAACTCGCGGCGGCTGCGATCCAAGCAGACCATCTGCCGGTCGAGCATCGACTCCGACTGCTCTTTGCGCACGTGCGTGGCCAAACAAGCCTCGCGATGAAGGCCAGCCCAGCGCGCCCCGAAGCGATCGATCTCTTGGGCCAGGTGCTCGGCCGCGTCCTCGGCCCAAGGGCGCCCCGTGGCCCGAAAGCTCTCGCGCATGGCCGCGGCCTGGGTCGGGCTCCAGCTGCGCGCGAACTGGGCCTCGCCGCCCTCGCAGGCGCGCTGGCCCTGGGTGGCGAGGCGGTAGGCGCCCACGCCGACCATGGCGGCGACCACCGCCGCGACGCCGATTCCCAGCCATCGCTGGCGGCGTCGGCTCGGGTCGTCGCGCAGGGCCTCGATGAGCTCGGGCATGCCCGGATGGCGGGCGTCGGGGCGCAAGGTCAAGCCGCGCAAGGCGACGGCGCGCAGCCAGCCGGGCACGCGGCGCTCGGGGGGCGGCTCGCGGATCCGTCCTTCGGTGATGGCCATCCCGAGCTGCGCGACCGTCTTGCCGGCGAAGGGGCGCTGCCCGTAGAGGGCCTCGAACAAGGTCACGCAAAAGGAAAACTGATCCGAGCGCGCGTCGGCGGGCAGGCCCATGTGCTGCTCGGGCGACATGTAAGCCGGCGTGCCGAGCAGCGCGCCCGTGTGTGTGAGCGGCGTGCTGAGGGCGTCGCCACTGGCCCCGAGCCCGGCCTCGCGCGCGCCGGGGGCCTCGCTCGAGTCGCGCATCTCGTCCGCGAGCTCCTCGGGGGAGCGGGCCAAGCCGAAGTCCATGACCCGCGGTCGGCCCTGCTTGTCGAGCATGACGTTGTCGGGCTTGAAGTCGCGGTGCACCAAGCCGGCCGCGTGGGCGGCGGCCAGGCCTTCGCCGGCGGCGATGAAGACCTCGACGATCTGGGGGATGGTCGGCGAGCCCTCGAGCCAGCGGCCCAAGGTCGGTCCATCGACGAACTCCATCGCCACGAAGATCTGATCGAGGTAAGTGCCGACGTCGTAGACGGTGACGACGTTGGGGTGCTCGAGCTTGGCGAGGGCCTGGGCCTCGCGCATCAGGCGTTGGCGCGCGCGCTCGACGTCGACGCGGTGCCCGGCCGGGCGCAACAACTTGAGCGCGACCTTGCGATCCAAGCGCGGGTCGTAGGCGGCGTAGACGACTCCCATGGCGCCGGCGCCGACGCGCTCGAGCACATGGTAGTGACCGATCTGCGTGCCGGGCTCGAGGCCGCCGAGGACGCGCTGCTTGGCTTTGGGCCCCGCGCGCGGGGCCTCGTCGACGAGGGTCTCGTCGATGCGGGAGGGCCCGAGCTGCGCGTCGGCCAGCGCTTCGGGCGGCTCGTCTTCGGCCATGGTGGCCGTCGGGGGCGCCGCCCGGCCCTCGTCGTCGGGCGGCGGACCGTCATGCGAGGGCAGCTGCTCGACCACGGGGCGAGTCTCGCACGTACGCCGGGGCCCCGGGAGCTCGCATCAACGCGCGGCGAGCCACCAGGGCAAAAAATCGCCCAGGCCCGCGTCGACCTTGACGCTCGCCAGCGGATCTCCGCGGGTGGGGCCGCGGTTGACGATGACCACCGGCAAGTCGCGCTCGCGGGCGCGCCGCACGAAGCGATAGCCCGAAAAGACGGCCAGCGAAGACCCCAGCACCAACAAGGCCTCGGCCCGATCGAGCATGGCGTAGGCACGGGCGACGCGCGCGGCCGGGACCGACTCGCCGAAGTAGACCACGCAGGGCTTGAGCGGGCCGCCACAGGCCGCGCAGTCGACCACACGCGTGGCCGCGACCAAGGCCTCGGGGAGCTCGGCGTCACCGTCGGGGTTGAGCGGCCACGCACCTTGGCGGGCGCCGCGTTCGAGCTCGGGGTTGAGGGCATCGAGCTCGGCTTGCAGCGCGCTGCGATCGCGGCGCTGCCCGCAGTGCAAGCAGGCGACCTCGCGCAGGGCCCCGTGCAGCTCGACGATCTCTCGGGCCCCGGCGCGATGGTGCAGGCCGTCGACGTTTTGGGTGATCGTCCCGAGCAAGGCACCTTCGTCTTCGAGGCGTGCGAGCGCGCGATGGGCTGCGTTGGGCTGCGCGTCGCGCATGCGGGGCCAGCCCACGATCGCGCGCGCCCAGTAGCGACGCCGCGCCTCGGGGTCGCGCAAAAAGGTCTCGCCGCGCATGGGCTGGCGGGCCAGGCGGCGGGTCTTCTCGCCGCGGTAGTCGGGGATCCCCGAGTCGGTGCTCATGCCCGCGCCGCACAAGGCGACCAGGCCGCGGCGGGGCAGAGCGCGCGCGGCCGCGTGCCAGTCGGGATCGACGGGCGGGCTCGAGTTGGCCGAGGCGCTCACGGCTCCCACCATAGTCGAGGCCGTCCCCCGCGCGAGCGCTCGCGTGTAGACTTCGCGCCATGCCGCTCGGCGCCGGGATCCATCACCTCGAAGCCAACATCGCTCTGCACGTGTTCGAAGCCCCCGAGCCCGGACCCACGGCGCTGATTCAAGCGGGGATCCACGGCGACGAGGTCGGCGGTGTGCACGCCTTGGCCGAGATGCTCGAGGCCGAGGGGCTCGTGCCCACGCACGGCAAGCTCATCGTCTGCCCCGTGATGAACCCCGCCGCCTACCGCGCCCGGCAACGCGCCGCCCCTGGCGGCCTCGACTTGAACCGCTGCTTCCCCGGCGATGCCGAGGCCCCCGAGCGCGAGCGCAGACTCGCCCGCAAGTTCATGGACCTCGTCGAAGGCGAGCGTCCCGCGCTGATGGCGACCCTGCACGAGTCGCATAAGCGCTACGACCCCGAAGTCCAGCCGAGCTTTGGGCAGACTCTGGTGTACGGGGTCGAGCCCATGCCGGAGATCGTCGGGCGTACCGTCGCACGCCTGAACGCCCGCTTTGCGAAGCCCGAGGAGCACTGGGCGCCGCACTACTTCCCCGTGGCCACCAGCAGCACCGAGGTCATCGTCGACGCCATCGGCTGTATCGGCATCTGTGTCGAGACCTGGATGGGCTTCGAGGAGCCCCACCGCGTCGAGATGCAAAAGGCCGTGGTCGAGTTCTTGTTGGACGACATCGGCGTGCGGCGCCTCCCGGCCAGCTGAGGCCCCCGCCAAACAGGGGGCCCGGCCCCCCAAATCGGCCCCAGGGCCCGCGCGAGCGCGCTCACGGGTGAATCCCCCGCGACGGGCGCGAGGCGCATTGACGCGCGCTCGCCACACCGGGTAGGCCTAGCTCGCCCGCTCGGGCGCAGAACAAAGGAAACACCATGAAGTTCGATCGTTTCGTTTTGGCCTCCGTCGCCACCCTCGCCCTGAGCGCCTGCGCCGGCCGCACCGCCTACTGGGAGTCCAAGGACTCCGACTCCGCCGGCGGCGGCGACACGACCGCCGTCGACAGCTCGGCCGCCGCGCCCGGCGACGCCGCCTGGGCCCAACGCGGTGACCCGGCCAAGGTCCAAGAGGCCATCGCCATCTGGGAGAAGGCCGTCGGCTGCACCGAGGGCAACACCAGCCCCGCCGACCGCTGCAAGAACGCCAAGGTCGACGCCAGTACGGCCAAGGTGCTCGCGAACATCACCCACGCCTACTACTTTTGGGCCGACAGCTACCTGCGCGCCGACGAAGACGCCTACCTGACGACCATGGATCGCGGCGTGTGGTGGGGCGAGCGTGCGCTGGCCGCGGCCTCCCCCGAGTTCAAAGAGAAGATGGCCAGCAAGGCCAAGTTCTACGAGGCCATCGCCGTCATCGAGAAGCCCGCCATGGAGGCCGCCTACTGGTACGCCGCCGCGCTGGGCAAGTGGGCCAAGCGCAAGAGCTTTGCGGTCCTCCTGGGCCAAAAAGACAACATCAAGGCCACCATGGAGCGCGTGCTCGAGCTCGACCCCGAGTTCTATCACGCGGCTGCGCACCGCTACTTCGGCGCCTTCTACTCGATCGCCCCCGGCTTCGCCGGCGGAGATCTCAAGAAGAGCCAAGAGCACTTCGACAAGTCCCTCGCCGTGGCGCCCTACTACCTGGGCACCAAGGTCCTGATGGCCGAGCACCTGGCCACCAAGGAGGACGACGAGGACAAGTTCAAGCAGTTGCTCCAGGAAGTCATCGACGCGGACCCCAACGCCGTGCCCGAGCTTCAGCCCGAGGCCGTCGTCGAGCAGCAAAAGGCCAAAGAGCTGCTCGCCAACATCGACGAGTTCTTCTAGGCTCGACCCGACCCCACGGCGGCGTGAGTCCGAGCGCGTGATGCGCGGGGCCCGCCGCCGTGAATGCTTCTGGATCAAGCGCGTCCAAGGGCCCGCGCCTCCACGCCGAATGGCGTAAAGTCCCTTCGTTCGAGAGTTCTGTGATGACCAAAGCCAAGAAAAGCGCCTTCTCCACGACCCGCCGCCGCTTCCTCGCCGGAGCCACCGGCGCCGCCGTCACGCCCTTTTTGATCCGCACCTCCAAGGCCCAAGACCCCGAGCTCGTGCTCAAGTTGGCGACCCCCGCTCCGCGCGGCACGCCCTGGTACTCGCAGCTCAAGGCCATCAAAAAAGAGGCCAAGGCCGGCAGCGGCGACCGCATCAAGATCAAGGCCTACCCGGGCAGCGCGCTCGGTGACGAGATCTCCACCCTCGACTCCTGCAAGCGCGGCCGCATCCACATGTGGGCCGGCACCTCGGGCGCCTTGGCCTCGAAGGTCCCGACCATGGGCTGCTTCGAGCTTCCCTATCTCTTCCCGAGCCTCTCGGCCGCCGACAAGGCGATCGACGCCATCTTCAACGACATCGACGCCGAGCTGCAAAAGGCCGGCCTCAAGCTGCTCTTCGTGTCCGAGAACGGCCACCGCTCGATCGGCATGAAGGGCGTCGGCGTGAAGTCGCCCAAGGATCTCGTCGGCAAGAAGGTCCGCGCCCAGCAGGGCTTCGTGCACGAGAACACCTGGAAGGCGCTCGGCGCCTCGCCCGTGCCGATCCCCGTCACCGAGGTGCTCACCTCGCTGCAAAACGGCGTGGTCGAGGGCTTCGACAACACCCCGCTGTTCACCTTCGCGGGCAGCTGGTACCAGGCCATCACCGACTTCACCTTGACCGAGCACTGCTACCAGCCCGGCTTCGTGGTGATGCACCTCGACACCTGGAAGGGCCTGAGCAAGGCCGACCAGGCGCTGATCTTGAACGACCCGGCCAAGCGCGCCAAAGAGGGTCGCGCGGGTGTCCGCAAGCTCGGCCCCGCCCTCATCAAGAACTTCGGCGCGGCCGGCATCAAGGTGCACAAGCTCAACAGCGGTGAGCTCGCGGCCTTCAAGAGCGCCACCAAGGGCACGCACGCCAAGTTCAAGTCGAAGTACGGCGGCGGCCTGCTCGACAAGCTCAAAAAGAACATGTAGTCGCGGCCTCGCCTCCGGCGAAGCGACCACACCCGAACGAGGGGCCCCATCGCGGGCCCCTTTTTCGTGCGCGCACGGCGGTGGGGCGCAGATCTGCGCTTGCGCGAGCCCTGCGGCCCGATCTGCGGGATCTGCAGCGGCCGCCTTGCGAGGCCCGCCAAAGTGCGCCCAAATCGACGCTGAGCCCCCGGCCAGCGCAATCCTGCGCTTGGCACGCAGCTTGCTCTACCGCTGTCCGGGTCTGTCCTCCCTCTCGGATTCGTCGCGCCTCCGATGTCCTCTCTTCACCGATTTTGGTCCCGCTGGGGCTTCGCCGTGGTCGCCAGCAGCCTGGGCCTGCTCTTGGTGCTGGCCATGGCCGCCAGCTACCGCGCGGCCTTGGCCCTGCGCGACGACCTCGACCGCGGGCAGATGGACGGCCTGGTGCGCGCGGTCGAAGAGGCCTTCGCGGCGCAGGGTCGCCTGCCGACCCACGACGAGCTGCAAGAGATCCATGAGTCACAGCGCGAAGCCGGCCTTCGTTACCTGGCCCTGATCGGTCCCGAGATGCAGGTCGCGGCCGAGACCGGAGCCTCCGTCTTCCCCAAGCCCCTCGAGCCCGGCGCGGGAATTCGTGCACGCGAGGGGCACCTCGCCGAGCTGCGCTTGATCCACCTGCGCGCCCCGGGCACGAAGGCGACCACGGGCCGGGTGGACGGACCTCTCGGGCATCGTCCGCCGAGCGGCGCGCGCGGACCGACCGGGCCCCACGCACCCCCGGCGCTCGGTGGCCCCGCCCGAGACCCCCGCGGCGGGGATGGGCCGCCCCGCGCCGACCGCCCCTTGCGGCCCCCAGGGGAAGGCCCGGGGGGTCCTTTCGGTCAGAGCCCCGATGAGCGCCGCCCACCGATCTTCTTCGTCGAGATGGAGCCGATCTTGTCGGCGGCCATCGTCGACCGGGCCCAGCGCGACCTGGCCATCGGCGTCGCCGTCGCCTTGGCCCTGGTCTTCACCTCGATCTTCTTTGGCCGTCTGGCCCGACGCTCGGAGCGCTTGCGCGACGAGCTCTTGGCCCAACGCGAGCTGGCGGCGGTCGGCGAGATGTCGGCCGTGCTCGCCCACGAGCTGCGCAACCCGCTGACCTCGCTCAAGGGCAACGCGGAGCTCTTGGTCGAGAGCCTCCCCGAAGGCACGCAACAACGCCAAGCGCGGCGCGTCTTCGAAGCGGCCGGCCGACTCGAGCGCCTCACCGAAGACCTCCTCGACTTCGTCCGCGCCGGCCGCATCACGGCCCGCGACGCGGACCCGGTCGCGGTGGTCGAGCGTGCGGTGGCCCAAAGCGGCGCCGAGGTAAAGCTCGACACCCGCGCCGCCCCGACGAGCTGGCCGATCGACGTGGACCGCGTCGAACAAGCGCTGGTGAATCTGCTGCGCAACGCCCACCAAGCGGGTGGCGGCGACCCGGTCGAGCTGCGACTCGGTCGCGAGGGCGACTGGCTCTCGATCCGCGTGGACGATCGCGGCCCGGGCGTCCCCGCCGACAAACGCGAGGAGATCTTCGCGCCCTTCGTCACCTCGCGCACCCGCGGCACCGGCTTGGGCCTGGCCGTGGTGCGCCGCGTGGCCGAGCTGCACGGCGGACGGATCCGCGTCGAAGACAACCCCGGCGGCGGCGCCCGCTTTTGCCTCGAGCTCCCCCAGCCGCGCGTGGCGATCCCGATGTCGAAGCGCTCATCGGATGAATGGGAGCGCGAGCGAGCCCGCGTGAAGGACAGCAAAGAGGAGAAGAGCTGATGGCAAAGGTATTGGTGGTCGACGACGAAACGGACATCCGCGAGCTGATCGGAGAAGCCCTTGAAGCGAGCGGCCACGAGGTCGAGACGGCGTCGGATGGCCTCGAAGCCAAAGAGGCCCTGAGCCGCCGCGCCTTCGAGGTGGTGGTGACGGACATCAAGATGCCGCGCCTCGACGGGATGGAGCTA
>JAUIJR010000114.1 GCA_030431075.1 Polyangia bacterium
GGATCGGAGGCGGTGGAGAACGCCATCAAGATCGCCCGCGTGGTGACCGGGCGCCCCAAGGTCATCACGCGTCGCAACAGCTATCACGGCGCGACGCAGACCGTGCTCGGCATCGCCGGCGACGCGCGCAAGCTTCCCTACGCCGACTGGCTCGAGCCCGGGATCCACATCGAAGACCCCTGGCCCCCGCGCGCCCCCACCTCGCAGCGCGCCAGCGACTGGGTCGAGAGCCTCGAGCATGTGCTCGAACGCGAAGATCCGCGCACGGTGGCGGCGATCTTGCTCGAGGGCTTTACCGGCACCAACGGCATGCAGATGCCGCCGGCCGACTTTTGGCCGCGGGTCCGCGCGCTGTGCGATGCGCACGGCGTCTTGTTGATCGACGACGAAATTTTCTCGGGCTTCGGTCGCACAGGTCGCATGTTTGCGCGCGAGCACTGGGCCGTGCCGGTCGACATGATGACGATCGGCAAAGGACTGACCTCGGGCTACGCGCCCTTGTCCGGCGTCATGGTCTCCGAGGCCATCGCGCGGCACTTCGAGACCCAGCCGCTGGTCTGTGGCCTGACCCACTACGCGCACCCCGTGAGCTGCGCGGCCGCGATGGGGAGCATCGAAGTGTTGCGCGACGAGCACTTGGTCGACAACGCGGCGGCGATGGGGGAGCGCTTCGCGGCCGGCTTCGCGGAGCTCGCCTCGCGCCACGGCTCGATGGTCGAACACCGCGGCCTCGGTCTCATGCGCGCGATGGTCTTCGATCGCCCCGTGGCCGACTTGTGCGCACGCTTGTGGCAAGACGGCGTCTTCGCCCCCTTCAAAGGCGAGACGGTCTGGGTGTGCCCGCCGCTGTGCATCGACGCGGCCGGCGTCGACGAGGTCCTGGAGCGATTCGACGGCGCCCTGCGTGCCTGGTGAGCCGCGCGCGGTCGTGTAAGCTCCCGGCGATGCGGGCCGCACTGCTTCGCGCGTCCCTCGGACTCGCGCTCGTCGGGGGACCCGCGATGGCCCGGGCCCAAGGCCCGAGCCAGGACCCCGAGTCGCAACCCGCGGGCAAAGTCGAGTTCGTCTGGGACGCGCCCGAGGGCTGCCCCGACGCGGCCGCCGTGCAAGCCAAGGTCGAGGCCATCTTGGGTGTGCCGCTGGGGGCCCCGACCCCACATCGCATCTCGGCCATCGCCCGCGTGCGCCGCGACGAGGCCGACGAGGGCTGGGACCTGCGCTTGTACACGGTCACGCCGGATCAGACGCGCACGCGCAACATGCAGCACGCCGACTGCGAGGCGCTCGCCGAGGTCACGGCCGAGGTCGTCGCCATCGCCATCGATCCGAACCTGGCCAACGGCGGGGCGCCTGAACCCGAGCCTGAGCCTGAGCCTGAGCCTGAACCTGAACCGGAGCCCGAACCGGAACCTCAACCGGAACCTCAACCCGAGCCCGAGCCCGAGCCCGAACCCAAGCCGAAGCCCGCGCTCCTCCTGCGTGGCGCCGGGGCCATCGGTGTCGGTCTGCTCCCGCGCTTCGACGCGGGCGGCGAGGCGGCCGTCGGGGTCGCGTGGCCGCGCGGGCGCCTCGAGCTGCACGCGAGGATCTGGTTCCCCCAGCTCGCCTTGGCCCCGGGGGGCCAAGGTGGCGCGCGCTTGTTGGCGGGGGACTTCGGCGTCCGCGGAGGTCCGGTCTTCCGCCCCGGACCGGTCGAGATTCCGCTTCTGGCCGGGGTCGTCGCGGGGCCGGTGCGGGCCAGCCCCGAGCAGCTCGAAGACGGCCAACGCAGCGTGCGCGCTTGGGCCGCGCTGACCTTGCGCCCCGAGGTTGTCGTGCCCATTCGCCACTGGATCGCCCTGTTTGTGGGGGTCGAGGGCTTTGTCGCCCTGGCCCGCCCCAGCTTCTCGGTCGAGGCGGCGGGGGATTTGTGGGTGGCCTGGCCGGCCGGGGTCCGCGGCTTTGGCGGGCTCGAGCTGCGCTTCGGGGCCGAGGCGCCCACACGCTAGCGTGCGATTCACGGGCCTTGAAAGCCTAGGCTCGGAGCACCCGCCTCTCGCGGCGTTGCTCATCGGTCGTTGGGCCCACCCAACTCCCTCTTCGCGCCTTGCGAGAGACGGGCGGTCCGTCGCCTACTTCTGTCAACGCCCGTGAATCGCACGCTAGCTCTCCTCCGAGACTCCGAACTTGCTTCTCTCGGCGGGTCGTGCCGCGGGTCCTCACCAGGTGGGCTCGCGGCGCACTTTTTTGTGCGCTCGCTGCATCGCACGCACGAAAAAGCCGGAGGCCACCTGGCCCCCGGCTTTCTTTTCGGCCGTCTCGATCAGAGGTCGAGGACCAAGATGAACAGCGAGTCCGAGGTGGAGCCGGCGGTACCTTCCGCCCCGTCGACCGGCGTACCGCCCATCGACGCTTGGAACTCCTCGCCCAAGCCCGGGTTCATGATGATGAAGATGCCCGAGGAGGCCGTCTCGGTGCCGTCGAAGGCATCGCCCGCTTCGTTGAGGTAGCGGATGACCGAGTTGCTGTCGCTGCCCTTGGAGCCGACGGTGTAGCCGGCCGCGGGGGTGCCCGCGGTGCCATCACGCACCATGCCGACCACGCCACCCTCTTGTCCGATGGGCAGGTACTCCGAGATGGTGGTGTCGAGCGCGAGCGCCGTGTTCCAGCTGTCGAGAGTGCTGGTCGACACGGTCCACACGTCGTGGATGTTGGTGCCCGGCCCGTAGAAGTTCATGTTCACGGGCGAGGCCAGGCCGGTGGCCGCGAGGTAGTAGTCGGTGCCGGTGACGATGCCCACGATGCCGAGGGCCTCTTCGGCTCGCTCGGTGGTGGTGATGTCGAACTCGCCGTTGGCGTCAGTGGTGCCGGTGCCGATGTTGGGGGCGTTGACCGGGTTCAGCGCGGCGCCGAGCGCACCGACGATGCGAATGTCGAGTCCTTCGACCGGGGCGAAGGTCACGAAGTCGCGCACGGTACCGACGGCGTGCGTCGCACAGCTGGCCGGGGTGTCGCCACACACGGCCATGTCGTCGAGGGGGGCGTCGGCGTGGAGCAAGCAGACGTTCGACTCACAGTCGTCGTTCGCGGTGCAGGGCATGCCGGCGGCCGCGCCGCCAGAGACCGGGGCGTGGGTGCCGTCGCAATCGCCGTCGCCCGTGGTGCCTTCTTCGCCGGCTTCGCCTTCTTCACCGGCTTCACCTTCTTCGCCGCTTTCGCTAGAGGAAGAGGAGGAGGAGCTGCTGCCCTCGTCGTCGTTGACGGAGGGGCCGCCACAGGCGCCGAGGAAAGCGAGGGAAAGGCCAAAGGCCAGAGCTTCAAACTTGGTGTGTTTCATGGATGTTGTCGCAGATGCGAAGAACGCAGTTGTGGGCGATTGGGGCCCGATGGATCAAAAGTGCCCCTCGAAGGAGGCACCAAAGAGGTTATAGCTGACGTCGTAGCGTCCGTTGTTGATGACGTTGCCCGGGAGGGGCAAGCCAGGCTGGGTGATGCCCCGCTGGCCCAAGATCCCCTCGGTCACCACGACCGTGGGCTGGAAAACATGAGAGTAGCCGACGTTGATGTCGAGCCAGTTGTCGGCCTTGTGCGGGTCTTTTTTCTTTCGCTCCAGGGCCTTCCAAGTCAGACCGGTGGTGACGGCCACCTGCTGGTTGACGGGGAAGTCGACCGAGAAGGTCGAGTTGTTCTTCGGGAAGGCCGAAGTCTGGAACCAGCTACCGGCGCGGACCGCGAGCACCTTGGGGATGGCCTCGAAGTCGGCGCCGACGCGCACCTGATGCACGTCGCGGTAGTTCTTCTCGACCATGAAGTCGACGAGCGGGATGTCGCCCAGAGGCGGCAAGGTGACGCCGGTGTTCTCCCCGAAGTCGACCTCGAAGCCGTTGCCGCACGCGCGGCGCGGTCCGTTCTCGGCCGAAACGTCCGGCCCGAAGTTACAGGTGGACGCGTTGGAGTACCCCTCCCACACGTAGTCGACCTCGAAGTCGAAGCGCTCGTGGATGAAGCGGATACCGGTGCGCACGACCCAGGGATCGGCCTTTCGGTAGGTCACCTTGTCGCCGTACAGGAAGCTCTCCGAAGCCGCCTCGCTCGGGGTGAGAGTCAAGGTGCCCTCGGCCTCGGTGTTGATCGGCGTCCGGAAGGTAAGGCCCAGCTCGAGCCACTCGATGGGCTTGCCGAGCACGCCCACGCTCAGTGCCGGCGCCCACAGGTCCCGCACCTTCAGCAGGAAGTCGGAGTCGGCGTCGGGGGACTCGTTGTCCTCCGTGTCCTCCGAGTTGATCGTGCCGCGCGCCGCGCGGTGGAACTCGGCCGAGGTGATCGCGTTGAGCAAGGTGACGCCGACACCGATCTTCTCTTTCCACGAGTAGGAGATTCCAAGTCCCACCTGCAAGGAGATCGAGCTCGCCCCGCGAAGCGCATAGCGCTGCGGGCCGTCGTCGGTGTAGGTGGCCGACCCGAAGGCCGAGGGCGGCTGAAGCCCGACCGCGATGGCGAGCCCATCGACGCCGCCCACGTCGCCCCAGTTGGCGACGAGCATCGGTGCCGGTCCGATCTTCCCTTTGTTTTTGACGACCGGATAGGGGTCGCCCGTGTTGGGGTCGACGGCCGGATCCCAACGACGAAAGCTGTTGGGCACGTCGGGATCACAGCCCTCCGGGTCGTCCGGAAAGCAGACGAAGCCGCCGCTGCCGCCGCGCTGGAACTCGACGTTCATGTTCACCGCGCCACCGACGAGCAGCACGTTGAATCCCTTGGACTTGGAAAGTCCCGCCGGGTTGTACAAAAAGGCGCTCAGGTTGTCGGCGCGGGCCGTAAAGGCCGAACCACGACCGAGGGCCTTGGTCCCCACGTCGGGGACTTCGATGCCGCCGGCGTAGGCCGTGGTGGACAACAAGAACAACGGTGCCGCAATGAGGAGGCGTCGCATGAGGCGCAGCGCGATCGAACGCAGTTCGGAGCCTATCAGGCGGACCCCGCCCCGTACAGATGAAGGACCAGGGGCAGCCGAGGGGCCTCAAAGCAAAGGGGCGCCGGCTTCCCGACGCCCCTTCGGCGCTTTTGCGCGACAGCTCACGCCCTACTCGGGGGTGCTCTCGACGTAGCCAGCCGGGGTCTTGAACGCGAAATCGGCGTCCTTGTAGCCCTTGTTGGTGGCCAGCTTGCCCAGCTCGAAGTAGTTCGAGCTGCCGTCTTGGTTGTAGACGACGAAGCTGTCGACCCGGCCCGTGGTGGCATGTACGGACAAGAGCAGGCCCTTGTAGTGGGGGTTCTTGGTCCGGGGCTTGAGGTCCAAGACGTAGTGGTCGGCGTCGCCGTACTTGGCGATCTTCTTGCTGTCTTGGGTGTAGCGGACCTTGAACTCCTTGATCAGGGTCTGGCCACCGAACAAGAACTTCATGGCCGCAGCCAGGTCCGAGTTCTCCTCGACGGCGGAGCTGACCACTTGACGGGTGTCGTGCTCGACGATCCACATCTTCTTGCCGTCGGCGTAGTAGTCGGGCTCGGTCTTGCCGTCGTAGTCCCAGACCATCATCCCGGGCTTTTTGAGGCGCAGATCCCCGCGGGTGACCGTCTTCGAGGCGAAGGTCGGGTTCCAGTAGGTCTGCTTGAAGGACGCGCTCAGGTCCTTCGTGGCGTCGTAAAAGGCCTGGACCAAGGTGAGCACCTCGCTCGCTTTTTCCGGGCGCCACGCGGGCGTGGCCGGTCCGGCGGGCGCAGCCGCGGGCGCGGTCACGGTCGTCGCCGGGCTCGCGCCGGTCGGGGGCGCGAACAAGCAGGTGAGGCCGAGGGTGAAGACGCAGGCGTTCAGGGGCATGGTGTTGTCTCCGTGGGTGAGTGTGGTCGGCACGGGGCCGCCACGCCCGGAGTAGACGGCGCGCAGTCTCGGATATTTGGCCGCCGGTGGGTACAGGCCGCCCCAAAACCCGCGTTTTCGCCGCTTTCGGGGCGCATGGACCCCATCGGCGGGGGTCATTCCCCCCAGACCGCCGCGTCACTTTGGGCGATCCCGCGCCCCTTGCGCGGCTCGGAGATCGCCCGCAGGCCCCAACTCAGGCGGCCGAGACGTAGACGTCGCGCGGCTTCGAGCCATTGGAAGGCCCAATGACCCCCTCGGCCTCGAGCGCCTCGACCAACTTGGCCGCGCGGTTGTAGCCGACGCTCAGGCGGCGCTGCAGCATGCTCGTCGAGACCTTTTGGGCCTCGGCCACGATGCGGACGGCCTTGTCGTACATCGGGTCGCGGGGACGCTCGTCTTCGCCCTCGTCCTCGCCCTCGTCTTGCTTGCTCGTGATGCTCAGGTCGAAGCCGGGCTTGGCCTGCTTTTTCACGAAGGCGACCACGCGCTCGATCTCGGGCTCGGAGACGAAGGCCCCGTGCACGCGGCGCGGCTCCTTGCCGCGATCCATGTAGAGCATGTCGCCCATGCCGAGCAGCTGCTTGGCGCCCTTTTGGTCGAGGATGGTGCGCGAGTCCATGTCGCTGGTGACCTGGAAGGCGATGCGCGAGGGGAAGTTGTTCTTGATCGTGCCGGTGATGACGTCGACCGAGGGACGCTGGGTGGCCACGATGAGGTGGATGCCCGCCGCACGGGCCTTGGCGGCGATGCGCGCGACGTTGGCCTCGACCTCTTTCGAGGCCACCATCATCAAGTCCGCGAACTCGTCGATGATGACGACGATGAAGGGCAAGCGATCGGGTCGCTCGCCGACCGGCTCACCACCGAAGGCGATCTCGGTCTGCCCGTCGGCGCCGACCATCACGCCGGAGAGCTCTTTGCCGCCGACGGCGTCTTCGTCTTGGTCTTCGGCCACGGCCGCCGAGGCGCGCAGGGCCTCGGCCTCGCGCATCTTCAAGTCCGCGTCGTAGTGCGCCTGCAGCTCGGGGACCTTCTCGTTGTAGCCGACGATGTTGCGCACGCGCGCGTCGCTGAGCAGGGCGTAGCGACGCTCCATCTCGTTGACCGTCCAGCGCAGCGCCAAGTTGGCCTTCTCCGCGTCGGTGATCACGGGCAAGAGCAGGTGCGGGATGTCCTGGTAGATGCTGAACTCCAGCATCTTCGGGTCGATGAGGATCATGCGCAGCTCCTCGGGGGTGCGCGAGTACATCATCGAGCAGATCATCGCGTTGACGCCGACCGACTTGCCGGAGCCCGTCGCACCGGCGACCAGCAAGTGCGGCGTCTTGGCCAAGTCGATGGAGACGGCGCGCCCGACGATGTCGTTGCCGAGCACCATCGGCAGCTGCATCTTGCCGCCGTTGCCAAAGCTCTCGTCGGCCAAGTTCTCTTGCAAGTAGACGGTCTCTCGCTCCTTGTTGGGCACCTCGAGACCCACGGTGTTCTTGCCGGGGATGGGCGCCAAGATGCGGATGCGAACCGCCTCGAGGGCCATGGCCAGGTCGTTCTCGAGGTTTTGAATCTTCGAGACCTTGGTGCCCGCCTCGGGCTTGAACTCGTAGCGGGTGATCACCGGGCCGGGGTGGATGCGGGTGACCTTTCCTTTGACCTTGAACTGCGAAAGGGTCTCGACGATCGCGTCGGCCTGTCGCTTGATGAAATCCTTGTCGACCTCGACGCGCTCGCGGCTCGGCGGCGCGAAGAGCTCGAGTGGCGGCAGCTCGTAGGTCCCATTGATGTAGTTGACCGAAGCCGCGCCGGAGCGCTTTCGCTCCTTGGCCTCGTCGCGCTCGGGCAAGGCGATCTTGCGTTGGGCCGCGAGCTCGCCGGCGCGCGGCGGCGCCTTCTTGCGGCCCTTGTCGAGGGCCTCGGCCACGGTCATCACGATCTCGGGCTCCTCGGACTTGGCGGCCTTTTTGGCCTTGGCCTTCGCCTTGGCTTTCGTGCCGGAGTCGTCGGCGGCCTCGGCTTCGGCTGCGTCGGCATCCTCGTCCAAGATGATCGACTGGCCGGCGTCCTCGAGCTTCTCGTCGCCGTCGTCGAACTCGGGCGCCTCGTCCTCGTCCTCACCGACCGCGTCGTTGGCCGCGTCGTTGGCCGCGGCCTTCTTGGTGTTCTTCTTGTTCTTGGAGGCCGAGGCACGCTTGGAGTTGCCCTTGCCGGCCGCCTTTTTGCGGCGCCCCCGCTTGGATGACTTGGGCGTCTCGGACTCGGTTTCGAGTGCCTCGTCCTCGTCCTCCTCGTCCCACTCGCCCTCTTCGTCCTCCTCGTCCCATTCCTCCTCCTCATCCCACTCCCCTTCCTCGTCGGCGGCCGCCTCCTCGTCCCAGGTCTCGGCGAAGGCCTCGCGCTGGGCTTTGACGAGCTCGACCGAGCCGCTCCACAGGTAGCTCGCTGCGCCACGGATGCCTTCGCCCGCACGACGCATCACCCCGGCCAAGTGCTGGGCCGAAAGGGGCGTCGAGGCGATCAGGCCGATGACCAAGACGGCCAAGGAGATGAGGTAGGTGCCGGCGTGGTCGAGCAGGCCCAGCGAGACCTCGCCGAGCAACTCACCACTGAGGCCGCCGGCCGTGTAGCGATGGACTCGATACTCGGGAAAGGTGATGTGCAAAAGCACGCAGCCGGCGATCGTGGCGAACGAGAAGCCGAGCCCCTCGCCCAAGCGGATCTCCATTCGGCGCCCGGTCAGCGCCTTGAAGCCGATCCCGACGACGCCGAGCGCGATCAGGTAGCCGGCCATGCCAAAGCCTGCGTAGAGTGCGCCGGCCACGATTTGGCCAACCGGCCCCATGAAGGTCCCGTCGCCGAATTGAAAGGAGAAGAGGCCGCCGAACATCAGCGCGCCGATGGCCAGCAGCGCGACACCCAAGAACTCCCCCCAACCGCGTGGAACCGAGCTTTGACTCGATTTAGCGGCGGATGCGCGGGTCTTGGTCGTCTTCTTCTTGGCCTTACTCATCGTCCCGGGGGCCAGCGCCGAGTGCGCTCGTGAACCTACCTTTACCTACATGAGGTTACATCTCGAGGACGTCGGCATCAAGTTCCGCGATGCGGGCGCCGATCGGGTAGGGTCCGTCCATGCGTCGATTCGCGCTGCTCCTTCCCGTTGTCGCTCTTACGGCCGCGGGCTGCAAAAAAGACGAACTTCAGGCCGCCCTGGACGAGGCCAACGCAAAGTTGGCCTCCACCGAGGCCGACCTGGCCAAACAAAAACAGGCCAACGGCGAGCTCCAGGCCGAAAACCAACAGCTCCAGGACAAGATCGCCGAGCTGGAAGAGGAGATTCGCCAGCTCGAGGCCCAGATCGACCAGCTGGCCAAAGAAGCTGGCGTCACCAAGGCCGAGCTCGACGAGCTCCGCAAAGAGAAGGCCAAACGCGAAAAAGAGCTCGCGGTCTACAAGAACCTCTTCGCCGAGCTCAAGGCCCTGGTCGAAGCGGGCACCATCAAGGTCGTCTTCCGCAAGGGCCGCCTGGTGGTGGAGCTCGCCTCCAGCATCCTGTTCGACTCCGGGAAAGCCTCGCTTTCGGACGCGGGTCGTGAGGCGCTGACCAAGCTCGCCAAGGCGCTCGCCTCGGTCAAGGGCCGCGACTTCATCGTCGCCGGCCACACCGACAACATGCCCATGCGCGGCGCTCGCTACAAATCGAACTGGGAGCTCTCGACCGCCCGCGCCGTCGAGGTCGTCACCCACCTCATCGAGCAAGGCATGCCGCCCAAGCACATCGGCGCCGCCGGCTTCGGCGAGTTCGATCCCGTCGGGGACAACAACACCGACGAGGGCCGGGCCCAAAACCGTCGCATCGAGGTCATCTTGATGCCCAACCTCGGCGACATCCCCGGCATGAAGGAGATGCTCCAGGGCAAGTAGCCCTCGCCAGCCGGACGACGAAGGGCGGGCCTTGGGGCTCGCCCTTTGTCTTTGGTGCTCAGCGAACGACGTGCAGATGCACCGCGTCGTTCTCGAGTCGCAGGCGAAAGCGAGCGTTCGCCTGACCGGCGACGTGCCAGCGATCCCCCGGCGTGCTCGGCTGTATCTGAAGCAGGGGCGTCGCCCGCACGGCCTGCGTGTCGATGGCCTCGCCCTCGTAGTCGCGCAGCTGGTGCACCGCCACGTAGGGCGCGTTGGCGATCGAGCCGTGGATGATCAAGGTCAGGTCCAAGATCCCCCCCTCGCCCGCGCGTCGCAACACCTCGCGCACACGAGCCCCGTTGCAGCGCATGTGCAGCGGGGTCTCGAGCTGCGCCCGGCTGACGATGGTCGGCCCGAAAACGGGGTTCCGATTGAGCTGCAGCTCGACGCGCATCCCTTGGCTCGGCGGATCTTCGGGCGAAGGCGGAGTCTCCATCGAGACCCAGCGCAGCCACAACACGAATGCGTCGCGCTCGAGGTCGAAGACCAGCTCCGGGTAGCGGGGCTCCACGGCGCGAAGTCTAGCTCACGCCCAGGCTCACCAGGGCCGCGATCTAGGGTGGAGCCGCTCGTGTAAGCTCGCGCCATCGAGATGTCTGCCGCCGAGACGAATCCCCCGATCGACGTCCCCGACCGCGTGAACATGGCCACGTGGTTCTTGGATGCCCGCCTCGACGAAGGCCGCGGCGAGCAGGTCGCCGTCTACTACGAGGGCAAAGACGCGCGCGAGACTTGGACCTACGCCGCCTTGGTCGAGGCCAGTCGGCGCATCACGAACTTGCTGCGCGCCCACGACCTGCGCATCGAAGACCGTGTCCAGCTGCTCTTGCTCGACACCCCCGAGTTCGTGACGAGCTACTTCGGCATCCTGCGCGCCGGCTGCGTCGCCGTCCCCACGAACACCTGGCTCAAGACCAAGGACTACGCCTACTACCTGGAGTACGCGCGGCCCCGCGCGGTCTTCGTCGACGCGAGCGTGTGGCCCGAGTTCGAGCCCGCCTTGCCGGCCGCACGTCACCGCCCGCTGATCTTCTATGTGGACCGCACGGGCGGCCCCGCCCCCGAGGGCACCATCGACATGCTCGCCGCCGCGGCCGAGCAGCCGGCCGAGACCGAGACCGAGCCCACCTACCGCGACGACTTCGCCACCTGGCTCTCCTCGTCCGGATCGACGGGCAACCCCAAGTGCGTGGTGCACATGCACCACGACTTCATCTGGAACACCGTCGCCTACGCCCAACGCACCTTGGGCCTAAAGCCCACCGACATCACGATGGGCGCGCCGAAGCTCTTTTTTGGCTACGCGCTGGCCTCGAACATGCTCTTCCCCTTCTCCGTCGGTGGAAGCTGTGTGCTCTTGCCCGAGCGCGTCGCGGCCGAGGACTACTTCGAGCTGCTCGAGCGCTACAAGGTCACGCAGTTCGTCACCGTCCCCACGACCATCGCCAAGATGCTGGCCGCGGCCGACCGAGCCGAAGGCCGCGACCTGTCCGCCTTGCACTCGCTGATCTCGGCCGGCGAAGCCCTGCCACCGCGCGTGTGCAAGACCTGGCACGAGCGCTTCGACGCCGAGATCTACGACGGCATCGGCTCGGCCGAGATGTTCCACGTCTACATCACCAACCGCCCCGGCGACGTCAAGGTCGGCAGCTTGGGCAAGCTGGTCCAAGGCTACAGCTACGAGCTGGTCGACGACGCGGGCAAGCAAGTCCCCGCCGGCGAGATCGGGACCTTGGTCATCAAGGGTCCCTCGGCCGGACTCGGCTACTGGCGCATGCGCGACAAGAGCCGCGAGACCTTCTTTGGCGACGCAGTCAAAGGCGGCGACAAGTTCTTCGTCGATGAGGCCGGCTACTTTTGGTACTGCGGCCGCGGCGACGACATGCTCAAGTGCTCGGGCGTGTACGTCTCGCCGGTCGAGGTCGAAGACGCAGTCATGGGCCACGCCTCCGTGCGCGAGGCCGGCGTGGCTGGCTTTCGCGACGAGGCAGGCCTCGAAAAAGCGATGGCCTTCGTCGAGCTCAACGAGGGCTTCGCCGGCAGCGACGATCTGGCCGAGGCCATCGTCGCGCACGTCCGCAACCACATCGCGGCCTTCAAGGCTCCCCGCAAAGTGGTCTTCGTCGACGAGCTACCCCGCACCGAGACGGGCAAGATCCGTCGCGCCCGCCTGCGCGAGCTCGCCGCCGAGATGAACCCGGAGTCAGCCTCGTGAGCGAGGGGCACGCCCACACCCTGGCCGCGATGAGCTACACGCAAGTCGAGGCACTGCTCGCCCTCGACGCGCGCTCGATCGCGTTGATCCCCAGCGGCTCGACGGAGGCCCATGGCCCCCACCTCCCCCTGGCCACCGACTCGATCATCAGCGAAGGCATGGCCGAGGCGGCGGCGAAGGCCCTGGCGGCCCGCGGCTACGAAGCGGTGGTCTTCCCCTGCTTGCACTACGCGGTGACCGACTGGGCCGCCGCCTTTCACGGCTCGACCGGCCTGACGGTCCCCACGGCGAGCGCCATGCTGCTCGAGACCTGCTTGGCCGCCCAGCGCACGGGCTTTGACGCGGTCGTCTTGTGCAACGCGCACCTCGAGCCGGACAACATCGCAACCCTACGCGCGGTGACCAAGCAGTACGAAGAACGGACGGGCCAGCCCCTGCTCTTCCCCGATGTGACGCGCCGCCGCGTCGCCCAAACCCTGACCGAAGAGTTCCAGTCGGGCTCGTGCCACGCGGGCCAATACGAGACGAGCATCGTGATGGCTCTGCGCCCGGACTGGGTGCAAGGCGAGGTGGCCGCTCAACTGCCCGAGCACCACGTGCCCTTGCACGAACGCATCGCCGCCGGCGCCAAAGACTTCCTCGAGTGCGGCCTCGACCAGGCCTACTGCGGCGCCCCGGCCAAGGCGACGGCGAAAGAGGGCCACGAGACCCTGGCGACCTTGGCCCGCGTGACCGCAGACCTGGTCGACGCTCACTTCGCGGGCTGAAGCACCCACCCACTCGAAGTGAGCACGCCATCCATGCGCCGGTCGTGCGGGCCACTGGGCAGCGCGTCGACGACGCGCGCGTCGGTGCACAAACCGACGCAGCAAAGCTGCATGTCGGCGGCACGCCCAAACCACCGGTCGTAGTGCCCCTTGCCATGCCCGAGGCGCACACCGCCGCGATCGAAGGCCAAGCCGGGCACAAAGACCAACGCCCGTGGCTGCCCCAAGAGCTCGTCGCGCTCGGGCACGGCCGGCTCGATCAAGCCAAAGCCGGCGCCACGCAGCTCATCGACCGCCCGCAGCCGCGCCATCCGCAATGCCCCGCCCTCGTCCATGGTGGGCAAGTAGACCTCGCGTCCGGCCTGCAAAAGCCCCACGACAAAGTCCCGCGTGTCAGGCTCGTGCCGCACGCCGACGAACAAAGCGACGGGCCACCCGGGGTACTCCCCGACGAAGGGCGCCGCCCTTGCCTCCCACCCCCGCTTGGCGTCGTCGGTACCGACGCCCTTCAACCCCCGCCGAAGCGCATCTTTGGCCGCGCGAATTTCCTCGGGGTCCCCCACCCCCGCATGGTCGCCCACACCCCCCCACGCCGCCAACCCGCTTGCCACCCCCGACCCCCCATGCTAAGTCCCCCGCCCACGCGGGAGTAACTCAGTTGGTAGAGTGTCAGCTTCCCAAGCTGAATGTCGCGGGTTCGAATCCCGTCTCCCGCTC
>JAUIJR010000115.1 GCA_030431075.1 Polyangia bacterium
GCGCGTCCCAACAAAGCGGGGCTATGGGCCCATTTCGGGCGCTTTGGGCGGCCAAGAGGCCGTCTTCGTCCCTCGATGGGCCGCGAGCGCCCTTTGTATTTGAAATCGCTAGCTTTTCTGGCCTAACCTAGGGACGTTCGCTGCAGGTCGTCCCCGTGACCAAATCCGAACTCATCGAACGCGTTGCTGCCCGTACCGGCCTCACCAAGGGGCGGGCTGAGATGGTCGTGAGCACGATCTTCGACTCGATGACCGAGGCGCTGGTCCAAGGTGACGGCATCGAGATTCGCGGCTTTGGCAGCTTTACCGTGCGCACCTATAAGGCCTACGAGGGACGCAACCCGCGGACGGGCGCGGTGGTGCACGTGCCGCCGAAGAAGCTGCCCTTTTTCAAGGTGGGCAAAGATCTTCGCGAGCGCGTGAACGGCAAGCGCAATCCGGCACAGGTCCGGCCGGCGGGCGAGAAGGTCGAAGCCGAGCGCAAGAAGAGCGCTGGCTCGCGCACCAGCCCGCGCCGTCGCGACGAGAAGCTCTCCGAAGACGTCATCTGAGCGCGGACCTGTCGAGCTCGACGAGTCGCCCGCTGCGCGCGTCGAGTCGATGCAGGCGGCCGACCCGGCGCGTGGTGCAGCCGCGCAGGCCGATCAGCGCCGACAAGCCCAGCTCGCGCGCGAGCAGGGCCCCGTGGCTCATGGCGCCGCCGTACTCGGTACAGACCGCACGCAGACCGAGGCGCTCGATGGCCAAGGCCGCGGCCGCGCTCAAGGTGGGCATGCAGACGATCGAGGCCGGGTCCGGAGCGAGGCGCAAGAGGGCCTCGAGGTCCGCGCACACCACCAGCGGGCCTTCGTGGGGCTCGCCGCAGCGGTAGGCGGCCCGGTCTCGCCCCCGGCGGCCGCCGAACTCGTGGGTGTCGAGCCGCGGCTCCCCCTCGAAAAGCAGCGCAGGCGGCCGTAGCTGGGCCCAGCGCTCTCGATCGGCCATGCGACTGTGGGCGATATCGCGCAGCGCTGCGCGCCGCGACGCCACGCGCAGGGCCTCGGCGAGCTCTTCGAGGCCGAGCCCAAAGACCTCGGCCCGCGTCCACGCGAGGCGCTCGGCCGCCGCGCGGTAGACGAAGCGCAAGGGGGCGAGCCCGTGGGCGAAGAGCAGGTCGTCGCTCTCTTCGAGCAAGCTCAGGCAGGCGGCGACGCTCGAGGGCAAGTCGGGCCTCGTCGCCGCGCTCGGCGCGAGCGCGCGGGGGAGCCCCAGCTCCTCGAGGCTCGGGCTGTCGAGATCCCAGCGCGAGAGCAGCACGTCGGCGTGCGCCGCTTTGGCCCGCAAGCTCAAGGGGGCGGCGGGGTCGCCTTCGCGGCTGCGGCTGCGGGCGCGCGCGGGCACGAGCTTGCCCACGTAGGTCGAGATCATGGCGTCGAAGGCGGCGTAGGCCTCGGGGAGCGCGGCCGCCAAGGCGCTCGCATCCGCTTTCGCACAACGGCTGCGCCACGCCTCGCTTTGCGCCCGGGCCTCGACGAGGATCGAGCCGAAGAGCTCGTCCAAGAGCCCGCGGATCTCTTCGAGGCCGATCGGTGGGGGCGCTTGCTTGGCGGGGCCGGCGAGCTGACGCACGGTGTGACGCGCGTAGAGCCAGCCGCAAAAGGCCGTGGGCTCTCCCGAGGCGGCGCCCTTCGCTTGCACCAATGCCCGCAGCAAGTCGGCGTGGGCGTAGCTCAAAGGCTCCGGGTTGTGTTCGGCGTCGAGCTGCCATGCGCCCTCACGCCATGCGCCCTCGGGGTGGGCCAGCTCCAGCGCCGCGCGAAAGGCTGGCCAGTCGGGAAAGAGGGGACGCGTCAGCGGACGGACCTGCACACACCACAGCCGCGCGCCCTCGATGACGAACTCCAGGTCGACCCCGTGGGCGAATTGCGTCGGGTAGCGCGCGGCCAACTGGCGCAGGGGGCCGGCCGCGCTCGGATCCATGGCCGCGACGGGCCCCGACCACACCGGCGTGCGGCCCCCTTCGAGGGCATCGAGCGCGTCGATCGGGTAGAGCTCGACATGGCTCGCGCCCCTCGCATCGAAGGCGGCGACGCCGAGTCGCTCGCCGCCGCACTGGGGCTGGACCAAGAGCGCCCAGCGCGGCCAGCCGCGCGCCTCGGCGCGGGCCTGCATGGCGGCGAAGGCCGACTCGAGCTGCGCGCGATCGTGAAGGTCGGGCACGCTCAGTCCCTGGCCGGCCATGGATCCGGTCTCGCCGTCCTCTTGGGCGAGGGCCATGCGCGCGATGTAGGGCGGCGGCCCGAGGGCTTCCAGGGCGAAGCTCGGCAGCTGGTTCGCGCGCTCGATCACGCAAGCCAAGCCCGGTGGCACGGCCAGCGCATCGCCACCTTCGAGGTCCCGCATCAGGGCGTCGAGGCGGGCGATCTTCGGGTAGGCGGCCAAGGCGGCGGGCAGGCGATCCGCGCCGAGTCGAAACACGGCGCAGCCTACCTCGCCTTGGCGCGCTCGCGTGTCATGATGCGCCGTGCTCGCGCCCAACCTGGCCGAGGTCGCCTTGCCGGTGCTGCCCCCAGGGGCCTGGCTCGGTGAGCTGGCCCCCGGAGCCACCACGCGCCTCGATCGCAGGACCCCCCGGGAGCTGCGGCGGATGGTTCGTCGTGCGCTCGTCCGAGGCACGGACCCGAGCACGGCGAGCTGGGTCCTCACGCGCCAGCTCGATGGCCAAGCACACCCACCCTTGCGCGCCGACGATGCCCTCGAGCTCGGCGCCTGGGTGGTCGAGTTCTCCTTTGGGCGGCGCTCGTGGCTGGCCGCCCTGTTCGGGGTCGGACCGCGTGCCGGCTTCGCCTTTCGTGCCCTCGAGGCGCGGGCGCGGGCCTTCGTCGACGCGGATCTGCGCGAGGTCGAGCAGTGGTCTTTGGATGGACTGCCCGAAGTCGCCGTCACCGTGGGGCGCGCGGGACGGGTGGCCGTCGAGGCTCAGGCGGCGCGGGGACGCTGAGCGTCAACAGACCGCCACGGCCTCGGCCCAGCGTCGCTTGAGCTCGGCCATGGGGGCACGCATCTCGCTGCGCGGCGCGAAGCGGCGGTCTTGGGCCCAGGTCTCGCGCAGGGCGTCGAGGTTGGGCCACACGCCGGCGCCGAGCCCCGCCAAGAAGGTCGCGCCCAAGGCGGTGGACTCGAGCATGGTCGGGCGCGCCAGCGGGACCTCGAGCAAGTCGGCTTGGGTCTGCATCAAAAAGTCGTTGGCGGCGGCGCCACCGTCGACGCGCAGCTCGCTCAGAGGCGCTCCGAGATCTTTGGCCATCGCCTCGAGCAAGTCGGTGACCTCCAAGGCGATGCCCTCCAAGGCGGCGCGCGCGATGTGGGCGCGCGTGGTCCCACGCGTCAGGCCGCGCAGCAGACCGCGGGCGTCGGGCCGCCAGTAGGGGGCCCCCAATCCCGCGTGAGCCGGCACCAAGACCACCTCGCCCGAGTCGGGCACCGAGGTCGCCATGGCCTCGACGTCGGCCGAGCTGCGAAAAAACCCGAGCTGGTCGCGCAGCCACTGGACTACGGCGCCAGCCATGAAGGCCGAGCCTTCGAGGCAGTAGGTGGTCTCGCCCTCGAGCTCCCAACCGACCGTGGTCAACAGTCCATGCTCCGAGCGCACGATCGCGTCGCCGGTGTTGAGCATCACGAACGCGCCCGTGCCGTAGGTGCACTTGGCCTGGCCGCGGGCGTAGCAGGCTTGGCCGAACAAGGCGGCTTGCTGATCGCCGGCGATGCCGTGAATGGGGATGCCGTCGGGCAGGGCCTCGACACCGCGGGTCTCGCCAAAGCGCGCGGTGCAAGGGCGCACCTCGGGCAAGAGGCGCTCGGGCACGCTGAAGAGCTCGCACATCTCCGGATCCCAGCCGCGATCACCGGCGGGGGCCCCCTCGCGCGCTTTGCCCTCGAGGGGCCACAACAAGGTGCGCGAGGCGTTGCTCGGCTCGGTGACGTGGCTTTGCCCGCCGCTCAGGCGCCAGACCAGGTAGCTGTCGATGGTGCCGGCCGCGAGCTCGCCGGCCTCGGCGCGGGCGCGGGCCCCGTCGATCTGGTCGAGGGTCCACGCCAACTTGGTGGCCGAGAAGTAGGGGTCGAGCACCAAGCCGGTGCGCTCGCGGACGCGCTCGAGCTCGCCGCGCTCGCGCAGGGCCTGGCAGCGATCGGCGGTGCGACGGTCTTGCCAGACCAAGGCGCGGTGCAAGGGACGGCCGCCGCGGCGCTCCCAGATCAAGCTGGTCTCGCGTTGGTTGGTGATGCCGATGGCCGCGATCCGCGAGGCGTCTTGGCCGACGAGGGCTTGGGCCATGGCCGTGCGCACCGAGGTCCACAGCTCTTCGGGGTCGTGCTCGACCCAGCCGGGCTTGGGAAAGTGCTGGGGGAACTCGGCGTAGCCCTTGCGAAGCACGCGAAGCTCGCGGTCGATGAGCAGCACGGTGCTCCCGGTGGTCCCTTGGTCGATGGCGAGGATGAGATCGGCGGCCATGGTCGTACGAGCGGGCCCGCCCAAGGAAGGCGGTGCGGCGCAGCCCGGCGATGATACGGCGCAGCGACCGGCTCTGCGCGCGCGTCGTGTCCCCCGCGTGCTACCCTGCTTCGCGGTGAGTTCGGACGCGAAGCGCGCGACGGCATCTGATCAGGCGGCGGCCGCCGGCGATGCGGCCGAGCCGACCCAAAGCGGCGAATTCGAGCTGGATACGCAGTTTTCGCGGGTTCTGGTCGTCGACGACGAAGAGCCCATGCGCCACATGCTCGAGTTGTTGCTCAAGCGTGAGGGCTTCGCGGTGCGCACGGTGGCCTCGGGCGAGCAGGCCCTCGAGACCCTCGCGCAGGAGGTCCCGGACGTGATGCTCTCCGACGTCCGCATGCCCGGCATGGGCGGGCTGGCCTTGGTCGAGGCCGCCCACGAGCGTCATCCACAGCTGACCATCGTCGTGATGAGTGCCTTCGGCTCGGTCGACTTGGCCCTCGACGCCATGCAGCGCGGCGCCTACGACTACATCTCCAAGCCCTTCAAGCAAGACGAGGTGGTGCTCGCCTTGCGCAAAGCCGAGGAGCGCGAGCGCCTGCAGCGTGAAAACGCCGCCTTGCGGGCCCAGGTGCGTCAGTTGACGGCCGAGGCCGACCAGCTCGGAGAGATGATCATCCACTCCGAGGGCATGCGCCGGGTCGCGGCCATGGTGCGCAAGGTCGCCACCTTCAAGACGACGGTGCTGGTCTTGGGCGAGTCGGGGGTCGGCAAGGAGCTGATCAGCCGCGCCATCCACCGAAACAGCTCGCGGGCCGATGGCCCCTTCGTCGCCGTCAACTGTGGCGCCATCCCCGAGGCCCTGCTCGAATCGGAGCTCTTCGGGCACGTCAAAGGGGCCTTCACCGACGCCAGCCACGACAAACTGGGCCTGTTCGAGGAGGCCCAGGCCGGCACCCTCTTTTTGGACGAGATCGGCGAGCTGCCGCCGCCTTTGCAGGTCAAGCTGCTGCGCGCCCTCCAAGAAGAGGAGATCCGGCGGGTGGGTGACACCAAGCCGCGACGCGTCGACGTCCGGGTGGTGGCCGCGACCTCACGGGCCCTCGAAGAGATGGTCGAAGAGGGCTCTTTTCGCCGCGACCTCTTTTATCGCCTCAACGTCATGTCCCTCGAGATCCCGCCTCTGCGCGAGCGCCGAGAGGACATCCCGCCTTTGGCCGATCACTTCGTCCAGCGCATGAACCGGCGCTTGGGCACCAAGATCGAGGGCCTGGCGCAACGCGCGATGGAGGCCTTGGTGGGCTACGAGTGGCCGGGCAACGTGCGCGAGCTCGAGAACTGCCTCGAGCACGCGGCGGTGATGGCCGAGGGCAGCTGGCTCGAGCCCAAGGACTTGCCCGAGCGCATCCACAACAAAGGCGAGCGCCGCATGTCGACGCTCGAGATCCCCATGGCCGAGGGCGATCTCTCGGTCAAACGGGCCCAGCGTGCCCTCGAGCGCGAGTTGATCTTGCGTGCGCTCGAGCAGACCGACGGCAACCGCACGCACGCGGCGCGCCTGCTCGAGCTGAGCCACCGCGCGCTGCTCTACAAGATCAAAGACTTCAAGTTCAGCTGAGGGCCGCCGCCGCCGCGCGGTGAGGGGCCCGAGCTGTGCGTGAATGGCGCCGATTGGCGGGCGGCAGCGCCGCGCGGTGCGTGATGGGCGCGATCGCGGTCCGGTCGAGGCCTCTCGGCGGCCCTTCACTGAACACGCGAGCCTGGGTTTTTGCTCACCAGGGGCCTTGTAGGCCGCTTTTTGTCCCACTTTTTGCGGTGCTCGTTCGCCGCGTGGGATGCTGCTTTCGCGCGTAGGGGACCTCACGAAGATCGCCTTGCCACGTCCGGGACCCACTTATCCGATTCGCCTGCAACTTCAACGACTTGGCTGGATTGACCTTCTCCCGGAGACTCCGCACTTCGCGCAGCAAACCCTTAAAAGACCTATCAAATCCCTATCCTTAACCCTCAATTACGCATCACTTAGCCCGAATTTGACCGTTGACTCGCCCCCCCACGGGATTGACAATGCACGAGCGCTCAAAGCACCGCGCGAACAGCCATGAACTCGCACTCCATGCCGGAGCCGAAGGCCGCCGAAGGCGGTCCCTCGGCGGATTCTCGCGCGTCGACCGATTCGGGACGACCGGACGAGAGCGGCAAGGCGAGGGCCAAACCCAAGGCCAAATCGGGCGCTGCGGGCAAGAAGAGCTCGCGGTCGAAGGCGCGCGCCGGCACCGAGCCCAACAACGTCCGCAAGCTGCGGCAGGCCGCCATGATGAGCAAGGCCGAGCTGGCACGCCGCGCCGGCGTCTCTCCGCTGACCATCGATCGGGTGGAAGCGGGCTGTCCATGTCGCATGGACACCAAACGCAAGATTCTCGAGGCCCTCGGTCTCTCGCCTTCTGCGCGAGCCGAGGTCTGGCCCACCATCGACGAGCAAAGCTAGGCCACGTCGGCCCTGCGCTCGCCTTTTGGGGGCATCCCTGCATCACCGGCGGGTTCCTCACCCGCGGGGGGAGGAGCTAGGTCGTGGCCAAGCAGTGCATCGGTCTAGATATCGGCTCGAGCTCCATCAAGCTCGTCCAGTTGAAAGTCGCCCGCAAAGGGCTCGTGCTCCAGAACTTCGGCATCGAGCCCTTGGCACCGCAGACCATCGTCGATGGCGCGGTCATGAACCACGGCGCGCTGGTGGATGCGCTTCGCACCCTCACCAGTCGCATCCATCTTCGCGGCAAGAACGTCTCGATGAGCGTCTCGGGCAACGCGGCGATCATCAAGCGTCTCACCATTCCCCACATGGAAGGGCCGGCGCTCGACGAGCAGATGGAGTGGGAGGTCCAACAGAACATCCCCTACGCGCGCGACGAGGTCTTCGTGGACCACACCGTGCTCGTGGAGCAGACCCCCGAAGGTCAGATGGAGGTGCTGCTGGCCGCGGCCAAAAAGGAGATCGTCGAGCAGTACATGCACGCGATCTCGGACGCGGGCATGCAAGTCGACGTCATCGACACGGCCGCCTTCGCCGTCCAAAACGCGGTCGAGAACTCCGTCGGCTTTGCGCCGGGTGAGACGGTCGCCATCGTCAACGTCGGCGCCACCTTCTCGACGCTCAACATCGTCTCGAACGGGACGCCGGTCTTCACGCGCGACATCAGCGCCGCGGGTAACAGCTACACCGAGGCCATCCAGCAGCGCCTGGCCGTGAGCCTCGAGGGCGCCGAAGCCTACAAGGTGGGCGGGGCGAGCGCAGCCGGGGCCGACGTCGTGCCTCAAGAGGTGCACCGCATCTTGGCGCAGGTCTCCGAGACCGTCGCCGGCGAGTTCCAACGATCCTTGGACTTCTACGTATCCGATGCGGTGGACGCAAAGCTCTCTCGCATCATTTTGACGGGCGGAACGGCCCTGGTGCCGCAACTGCCCAAGGCGATTCAGGACCGGGCACGGATCCCCGTGCACATCCTCGATCCCTTCGCCCGCGTCGAGGTGGACGAACGCCGTTTCGACGTCAACTACCTCAAGCTCAACGCCCCCATCGCCAGCGTCGCTTTCGGCCTGGCGCTGCGAAAGCCCGGAGACACGAAGTGATGGCGCACAGACCACAACCGGTGCGGGTACACAAACGCGCTACGCTTTTGGGCTCGACGAGCCCTGGCCTCGTCGCCGCCAACTGCGGAGGTGAACAACGATGATTCGCATCAACCTGTTGCAGACGAAGAAGCGATCTCGCAGTCGCTCGGCCCCCGTGGACGGAGCCGAGAAGCGCGGCGCCATCTACGTCTTCTCACTCATGGCGCTCGTCGGCGCCGTGGCGCTGATCCTCTACTTCGCGCTCGACAGCCTCCAAGAGGACACCAAGCGCGTTCAGCAAAAGACCAACGAGGTCCGCGAGAAGGTCGAGCAGATCAAAAAGCTGATCGACGAAGAGACCCTCGCCGCTCGTCGAGCGGAGCTCGACCGCATTCGTGCGGCCAAAGAGAAGGTCGAGTCGCAGCGCCGCTCGCCCGTGCAGGTCATGCACGAGCTGGCCAACATCCTCACGACCGGCATCTCTCCCGACTACATCGAAGAGGACTACCGGCAGTGCCAAAACCGCGACCCCGAGTGCGCGCTCGACCCGAGCTGGGACGGGCAGGCCATCTGGCTCGAGTCGGTCAGCGAGCGCCAAGGCGGTCTGCTCGAAATCCACGGCTACGCCCGCGATGCGGCCGACCTCTCCGAGTTCGTGAAGCGAATGCGCGTGTCGGCTCGCTTCCACGACGTCACCCACCCCAAGTTCAACTCACAGCGAGCGGGGCAGGCCGACAAGGCCTCCAACCTCGAGTTCACCATGACCGCCCGGGTCGTCTACTGGGACTAGGAGCGTAACGATGGCATCTCCGCTCACTTCAATCGGAAAAGCCCCGGTCTGGCAGATCGTGGCCGGGGGAGTTCTCGCTTCGGCCCTCATCACGGCTGGATGGTTCTTCCTTTACTACGAAGAAGCTTCGCAGCAGAACGAGCAGGCCAAGGTCGCGCTCGACTCGGCCAACGCCGAGCTCGAGACGATGCAAAAGAAGCAGGCCAACTACGAGCAGGAGCGACAAAAGCTCCAAGAGGCCGAAGAGGAGATCGCGCAGATGATCCGCGAGATTCCCTCGACCAAGGCCACGGTCGACCACCTGATGAAGCCCTTCCAGCGCCAGGCGCGACTGGTCGGCTTCGAGATCGAGTCGTGGGCGCCCGGCGCCGAGCAGCGCTTCGACTACTACGCGAAGACGCCGGTCGAGATCCACGCCTCGGGCACCTGGCACCAAGCGGCGGAGTTCTTCCGCAAGGTCTCCGAGATGACGCAGGTCGTGAACATCGAGGAGGTGCGCCTGAAGTCCGGCGCCCAACAGCGTGGGCCTGGAGACACCGCGGTCTACCTCACGGTCGACTTTACGGCCGCGTCCTTCCGCTTCTTGCCCGAGGCGGCCGGCGCGACCCAACCCGCGAGTCGTCGCACGGGCGGGGCCGAAGGTGCACCCGCCGGTGAAGGCGGGGCCCCCGGCGCGACCGGAGCCCCGGCTCAACCCGCACCGGAGACCAAGGAGGGCTGATCGATGCAACGCCGAATCGTCTCTTCCACCCCGCTGCACGCCGTCTTGCTCAGCCTCCCGCTCGCCCTTGGCGCTTGCGGGGGCGGTGAAGAAGAAGGGCCCGCCCAGCGCGGGGCGCCGACCGTCCAAGGCGGAACCTCGCCCGGAGGTCCACCCGGAGGCGGTGCCACCCGTCGCACCACCACCGGCGGCGGAGGCCCCGTACCCGACGAGGCCGCCCCGCCCCGGCCGGACCGCGCCTCCAAGGTGCTCACGCGCGAAGACTTTGCGCCCGAGACCCGCGACCCCTTCAAAAACTACAACGAGGTCGAGAACGTCGAAGTCACGCCCGACACCCCACGCGATCGTCAGCGCGAGGTCCGTCTGTCCGACTACAACTTCGAAGACCTGACGCTGATCGGCATCGTGCACTCGGGCCGAGACGTTCAACCCCGCGCCTTGTGGGTGGGCACCGACGGCAAGTCGAAGACCATCAAGCAAGGCGAGTACTTCAGTCGCGCGGAAGTTTTGCTCGCGACCGTCAATAGAGATTACGTGGAGATCGAGGTCGTCGACGACGAGCTCGCCAAAGGTTTGAACATGGCCCGGGGTGAGCGCCGCGCCATCTACCTCAAGGAAAACTAGGAGCCCATCATGAACACGCGTTCCAAGCACCTCCGTTCGCGCACCCTCGCCGGTCTGGCCCTGCCTTTGGGCTTGATCCTGGCCGCCGAGTTCAGCGCGAGCGACGCGTCCGCCTCGAACCCGCCCGGCGCGAAGTCGGGCTCGACGGCCTCGAAGGCACTCAACCAGATCGATGGGCTCGGGATCCAAGAGCTCGAGGACGGCACGACCATCCTCACCCTCTCGGGCACCAAGCAGGCGACCTTCAACGTCACCCGTCTGTCCAGCCCCGACCGTCTCGTCGTCGAGATCGCCAGCTCCCAGCGCGGCAAGGCCGTGCCGCTGGCCCCGGTCGACTCGTGGGCCGTCGGCAACGTCGAGCTGAACTCGGTCACCGAGCGCGGCTCCAAGGTCACCCGCGTCGTCATTCAGCTCAAGCGCGACGCCAGCTACATCGCCGTGCCCAAGGGCTCGGAGTTGGTCGTCACGGTGACCCCGCGCGAGGTGCCGCCCGAGGCCTACTTCGCTCGCAAGTCCGCCGGTGAGCGCAAAAAAGAGCTCACGGCCATGCAAAGCGCAGCGCAGCGCGAGGCCGCGGCGGCCGGGGCCAAGGCCCGCCAAGCCGAGGCCCGTGCGGCCGAGGCCAAAAAGGCCGTCGACGATGCGCGCGGCGAGGCCGCCCGTGTCCGGCGCGAGGCGGGGCAGTTGCGGGTCAAGGCCGAGGAGATGTTGGCCCAAGCCGAGGCGGCCGCGAGCCACGCCAAAAGCGAGCGCGACCAAGCCAAGCAGGCGCAAGCCGAGGCCGAGAAGGCCCTGAGCGAGGCCAAGAAGGCGGCGGCTTCGGCCAAGAGGTCCGGCGCCGAGAAGGCCGAAGTCGACCGTGCCCTCGCCCAGGCGAAGGCGGCCGAGAAAGCCTCACGCGCCCGCGAGGCGGCGGCCGTCGCCCAGCTGGCCAAGATCGAAAAGGATCGCAAGCAGCTCGAGGCCGCGCTCAGCGAGCAAGAAAAGCGCAGCAAGTCCATCGACAAGGACATCGAGGCCAAGTCCAAGCAGCTGGCTGCCCTCGAAAAGCAAGTCGAGGACGCGCGCGCCAAGTACGAGTCCGTCGGCGGCGACGCCTCGGTCAAGGCGGTCGAGACCGCCAAGGCCGAAGCGGCCAAGACGGCGGCGCGTCACGCCGCGTTGAGCAAAGAGGTCGAGCGTCTCGAGCGACAGGTCGCCGAGGCCGACGCCGCGCTGCGCAACGCGAACGCCGAGCTTCACCGCAAGCGCGGGGCCAAGCTCGAGAAGGCCCGCAAAGAGAAAGCCGAAGCCGAGGCTCACCTCGCGCAGGTCAAAGGTGACTACAAGGCCCGCCAAGCGGCCTTGGGTCGCGTCGGCGGCGAGCTGGCCGACAAGCGCAGCGAGCTGGCCAAGCTCGAAAAGCAGCGCGCCCGCCTCGAGCGCGAAGGCGCCGAGCTCGCGCAAAAGAACGCGGCCGCCCGCAAAGAGCTCGAGTCCCGCGAGGCCGCTCTGGCCCGCACCGAGAAGTCGGTCCAGGCCCAGTCGGCGCGGCTCGAGTCCCTGCAAGGCGAGCTGAGCCAGGCCCAAGCGCGGCTCGACAAGACCATGCGGGCCGGCCAAGGTGACCTCGGCCGCGAGTGGCAACGCGACCGCCAAGCGGCCGGTGCCTCCAAGGTCAAGGACGTGCGCTTCGAAGACGGGGCGAACGAGTCCCGCGTGATCGTCGACATCGACGGTCCGCTCGTCTACGCCGGCAGCACGCTCACCCCCTCGATGCAGCTCCTGCGCCTCGAAGGCACGGAGATCCCCGAGGGCCTCGAGCGCTCGCTCGACACGAGCAGCTTCAACGCACCGGTGGGGATGATCACCAGCTTCCAAGAGGGGGGCGACGTGAAGATCGTCGTCGCCACCAACGGCGGCCAAAGCCCGACCCTCGAAGAAAAGCCGGGGCAGTTGGTCTGGCGCTTCCCTCGGACCACCCGCGGCACCAAGTCGGAGGTCGTCTCGATGGGCTCGCGCGTCAGCGGCTTCGTGACGCCGCCGGCGCCCATGGCCCGCAACAACGGCTCGCGCTCCAAGTGGCGCGGCGAGCGGATCGACATCGAGCTCCAAGACGCGCCGATCAAGGACGTGCTCTTGTTGTTCTCGGACATCGGTCGCGTGAACATCATCGCGGGTCGTGACGTGCGCGGCACGGTCACCATGAAGCTCAACTCGGTCCCCTGGGACCAGGCGCTCGACATCATCTTGCGCTCGCTGGGCCTGGGCATGACCCAAGAGGGCAACGTGATCCGCGTCGCCACCGTCGACGATCTCGAAAAGGAGCGCGCCAAGGCCATCGAAGAGGCCAACGCTCGCGTCCAGCTCAAGCCGCTGCAGACGCGCCTGATCCCCCTGAGCTACGCGACGGTGGACGACATGGTGCCCAAGGTGCAGTCGGTGCTCTCGTCGCGCGGCTCGGTCACCCCGGACACGCGCACGAACCAGCTGATCATCATGGACGTGGCCGAGAACATCGCGCTCGCCCAGCAGCTGATCTTGCAGCTCGACAGCCA
Organism: Polyangia bacterium; assembly: GCA_030431075.1. Classification (GTDB taxonomy): domain Bacteria; phylum Myxococcota_A; class Polyangia; order Nannocystales; family Nannocystaceae; genus JAUIJR01. Next base: position 12,756 of record JAUIJR010000115.1, read on the forward strand.
GACGCCGCAGGTGCTCATCGAGGCCCGCATCGTCGAGGCCCGCACGAGCTGGCTGCGCCAGCTCGGTATCCAGTGGGGTTTCGACTACATCGCGTCGGCCGGTACCGGCAACCCGACGGGCATCGCCTTCCCGAACGCCATCGGTGTCGGCGGCGGCTCGGGCGACCAGAACGCGGACACCCGCGGACTGCTCTTGCCCTCTGCCCAGGTGAGTCCGAACTACGCCGTCGACCTGCCGGCGCCGGTCGGTAGCGGCACCGGTGGTGCCATCGGCTTCAGCTTCGGCTCCATCTCGGGCAACTTGAACACGAACTTGCGCCTGAGCGCGGCCGAGGACACCGGCGAGGTGCGCATCATCTCGGCTCCGAAGATCGTCACCCTCGACAACTCGGAGGCCCAGATCGAACAGGGTGTTCAGATCCCGATCTCGCAGGTCTCGGCCGCGGGCGTGAACACCCGCTACGTGAACGCGACCCTCGCCTTGCGCGTGACGCCGCACGTGACCAACGAGGGCGCCGTGCTCATCGACGTCCAGGTCCAAAAGAACGAGGCCGACTTCGTCAATACCGGCGCGCGGGGTGACCCGACGATCCTCACCAAGCAGGCGACTTCGCAGATGCTCATCAACGATGGGGACACGGCCGTCATCGGTGGCATCTACACGCGGAACCAATCGGTCAACCGCAAGAAGATCCCCTGGCTCG
>JAUIJR010000116.1 GCA_030431075.1 Polyangia bacterium
GGCCACGCCCACCATGCCCAAGGCCAAGGGGATCCCGAAAAAGAGCTCGAGCAGATGGGCCAAGGCGGTGAACTGCGCGGCGATCCAGCCCAGGTAGGTCGGCACCATCAACAAGCCGCCCAAGCGCCGCTCGCGTCGGCCGTAGCGCCGCTCGAAGAGCTCGGGCACCGTGATCAGCTTTTCTCGCCACAAGCGGGGCGCGAAGACCAAGCCCGCGATCAACAAGCAAAAGCCCGCTCCGATCGGATCCAAGGTCGCCGCCCGCACGCCGTTGGCCCGGACTTCGTCGGCCGCGGTCATCAAGGTGCCCGCCCCGAACCAGGTCGCGAGCAAGGTCGCCGTCGCCATCCATGGGCCGAGGCGCCGACCGGCGACCACGAAGTCCTCGGTGGTCGAGATCCGTCCGCGGGCGACAAAGGCCAAGGCGAAGACCAAGGCGAGGTAGGCGGCCAAGGCGAGGCCGAGCCACAGACGCATCTCGCCGTCGAAGGCGAGTTCGCCTCCGCCCGGCGCTGCGAGCAAGAGCCCGATCACGGCGCGAGTGTGCCCGAACTCGGCCGCCGGCGGGAGCCCGGCTCAGGCCGAGGCGCTCGCCCGCACCTCGACGGCCTGGCCGGTCAGCACGGCCACGCCGCTGAGCTCGTCGAGCTGTCCGGCGTCGACGACATCGTTGACCGATGCGCCCGCGTGCGCCTGTGCGACCTGCATGCGCACCCCCTCGCGGCCGTGGCCGTAGCCGTGGGGCACGCAGACCACCCCGGGCATCACGTCCAAGGTTACGCGCAAGGGCAGCTCGATCGCGCCGATCTTCGAGCGCAGTTCGACGCGGGCGCCGCTTTCGAGGCCGCGGGCTTTGGCGTCCTCGGGGTGCATCTCGAGCACGCAGCGCTCGGGGCCTTTGACCAGGCCCTCGACGTTGTGCATCCACGAGTTGTTCGAACGCAGGTCGCGGCGGTTGATCAGCAAGAGCTCCCCGCGGGCCGAGGCGCGGGCGTCGGCCAACAAGCGCGGGAGATCTTCGAGGTAGTGCGGTGGGCACAGCTGCACCTGGGGTTGATGCGCCGGCAGGCGCTTCGGCATGCAAGGGCGCAGCGGTCCGAGGTCCACGCCGTGTTGCGCCGGGCGCAGACGCGAGAGGCTCAAGCCCTTGCGCAGGGGGTTCAAGCTGCCTTGGCGACCCATGCGCAAGGCGAGGTCCAAGAGTCGATCGGGTCCGGCCTTCTCGAGCGCGGCCTCGCGGGCGCGCGCGCTCAAGGGCGCGCCGCGGCGGGCGAGCAAGCGCCGATGCAGGCCCTGGATGATCTCCCAGTCGTGGCGCGCATCCTCGGGCGGGTCGAAGGCGGGCGGCGACCACTTGGCCACGTTGCGGACGGCCAGGGCGTTGAGCACCAAGTCGTAGTGACTGCGCTCGAGCGGCGAGCTCGGCGGCAAGATGTAGTGGGCATGGCGCGTGGTCGCGTTGAGGTACATGTCCACGCTGACCATCAGCTCCAGGGAGTTCAGGGCCTCGTCGACGCGCCGACCGTCGGGGGTCGAGAGCACGGGGTTGCCGGCCACGGTCATCAAGCCGCGCACCTGCCCGTCGCCCGGGGTCATGATCTCCTCGGCCAGACAGGCCACCGGCAGCTCGCCGCCGAACTCCGGCAGGTTGCGCACGCGGCTGCGCCAGCGGCCAAAGCTCCCCTTGCCCACGCCAAAGCCGCGCGGTGCGTCGACCAGATCCACGGCCGGGTCCGCGAACATGACCCCGCCTTCGCGGTCGAAAGCGCCGCACAACAAGTTGACCAGGTTGACGGCCCACATGGCCAGGCCGCCAAAGCGCTGCACGCAGGCACCCACGCGCGCGTAGACGGCCGCGCGCTCGCTCGTCCACAGACGCTCGGCCATGGCCTCGATGCTCGCCACCTCGAGCCCGCTCGCAGCCGCGGCCAGCTCGGGGGTGAAAGGGTCGAGCTCGAGGCGGAGCTTTTCGAGGCCCTCGACGTGGCCTTCCATGTGGCCGAGACGCGCCCCCCAGCGCTCGAGGCCCAGCTTGGCGATGGCCAAGATGGTGACCGCGTCGCTGCCCGGGCGCACGAAGTGGTGTTCGTCGGCGAGCTTGGCCGTGGCCGTGCGTCGCGGGTCGAGCACCGTGATGTGACCCCCACGCGCTTGGATGCCCTTGAGGCGCGATCGCACGTCGCCGGCGCTCATGATGCTGCCGTTCGAGGCCAGCGGGTTGGCGCCGATGATCAAAAGCGCGTCGCAGCGATCGAGGTCCGGCACCGGCAACAAGAGCTGGTGCCCGAACATCAGGTAGGCCGCGAGCATGGCCGGCAGCTGGTCCACCGAGGTGGCCGAGTAGCGGTTCTTGCTACGCAGGGTGCGCAAGAATGGCGGCAGGTAGATCAGATTGCCGAGGTTGTGAACGTTGGGGTTGCCGACGTAGATGCCCATCGCGTCGCGACCGTGGCGCGACTGGATGTCGTGGATGCGATCCGCCACTTCGTCGAGAGCCGTCTCCCAGTCGATCTCTTCGAACTCGCCGTCGGCCCGCCGGCGCAGGGGCCGTCGCAGGCGGTCCGGATCTTCGTGCAGGTCTTGCAAGGCCAGCGCCTTGGGGCACAGGTGCCCGTGCGAGAGGGGATCGTCGGCGTCGCCTCGGATCTCCACGACCCGCTCGTCTTCGATCTCGATCCGAAGCCCACACATGGCCTCGCACAGACTGCAGGTGCGGTAGTGAGTGCGGGAGCTGGCCATCGCCCGAGTCTACCGCGGCGCGCCCTCGCCCGGACCGCGCGCCCGGCCCTGATCTCGCCCCCGGCTAGAAGCGTCCCGTCCAGCCGATCCCGGCCCCGTGGCGGGTCATCCAAGGAGCCGAGCGGAGCTCGATGCGCGACAAGCTCGCGGGACGCCGCATCCGGCGCACGCCCACGGCGATCAACGCCACCCCGCCCGCCACCGTCAGGCCGCCCGCCACGGCGAAGCCGACCGTCAACTGCGTGCGGGTGTCCGTTCGGCAATCGGCGCTGGTCGTGCCATCGGCCCCGCAAGGCACGGTGATCCAACTCAGGGCGCTGCCGATCCCGAGGGCCACCCCGAGGCTGAGCACGCCGATCCCGGCCCCGCGCAAGACCTGCCCCTGCTCACGGCGCCGATGCCAGCGCGCGACCAGCTCGGGGTCGGCGGCCAGCTCGCCTTCGAAGCCGTCGCGCATGTCCTCGCCGAGTTCACCTTGCTGCGCCGCGTCGGCGGGCAGACCCGGGGCCCCGAGCAAGATGGTGACCAGGCACTGCCGGCCCGCGTCGAGGCTGAGCACGACCTGCTCGTTGTCCTCACCCTGGTCGGCCATGACCAGGTACTCACCGGCGGGGAGCTCCGCGAAGCGGGCGATCCCGGCCGCATCCGTGTCGCCCTCGACCGCGACCGGGTCGTCGCTGAGATAGACCCGTGCCCCCTCGAGCGGCGCGCCGTTCGCCCGCGCGCGCACCTCGACTGCGACGCGAGCTCGTCCGGCGGCCAAGCCCTCGACGGGGCCGCACTGGATCTGCGGCGCCCCGGGAGATCCCGCGCCCGGCGGCGAGGCGAGCAGCCCCAAGCTCAGCCCTGCCGCGAGCACCACGGAGCGATCATGACAAAGGCGTGCGCCCGGGGCCAGGGCGCACTCGCGCTGCCGGCCTCAGCCCTCTTCGTCCTCGAAGATCTCGGGAAAGTAGTGGTAGGCGTGCGCGGGCAAGGGCCCTTCGGGCGCCGCCCACATCATCAGGTAGTCCCAACCGAGGTGGCCGACGCTGCACTCGTCTTCGAGGCAGCCCGCGTCGCGGTCGAAGATGCGCAGGCCATCGTAGTCGAAGGTCCACGTCTGCCAGGCCGGCCGCTCGCCTTCGGCGAAGCGCTCGAATTGCTTCGGGTCGAGCTCGGCCAAGCGGGGCTCGATCTCGGAGCGCGGCTCGTCCTCGTCCCAGCCGCGCATGATCACGGCGGCGCTCCACACGGTCTGCCGATCTCCGGCCGGGCCGAACAAGGACTCCCAGCGCAGGGGCACCAAGGCGCCGCCTTGCACGGCGTAGTTCTCGACCCAGGCCTCGGGGTTGGGGCTGCCGCCGAGGCCCTCTTCGAGATCGGCCGAGTCCATGACCCCCTCGAGGCGGCTACAGCCGAAGGTGAAGAGGCGCTCGCTGACGATGAAGGGCTCGCAGCCGGCCTCGATGATGCCCTCGTAGCCCGACCAGCTCTCGGTCTCGTAGTCGTCGACGGCCGCGCGTCGCACCAACTCGTTCATCTCGGCCGCGAGCTTGGCGTTGGGACCGACGACCTTGAAGTAGTCGACGTAGACTTCGACCTCGCCCTCGACGCGTTCGAAGCTCTCGTCTTCGACCTCGTACTCGACGAGGGCTGCGGGACGCGCTTTGACGTAGGGTGCTTCTTCGGGGAGCGCGACCCAGGTCAAGGTCTCGGGGATCGTGCCTGTGGCCGCCGGCCTGGGCGAGGGCGGCGGTGCCTCGGCCACCGCCGTGGGCGCCTCGGTCGCCGGCTCATCCGACGCGCGCGCGGGCGGTTGCGTCGTGCTCGCGGGGTCGGGGCGACACGCCGACACGAGAAGCACGCTGCCCAAGCCGGCCGAGGTCACCAAAGATCGTTGCACGGACACGTCTTCGAATAGCACGCGAAGCGACACGCGGGGAGACGCGCGAGGCCCCTCGATTCATTCGCGCCGCGCAAAGACTCGCGGGTGCCCGATGGCGGCTCGATCCATCACGCGAAGTCGAGGCAGCCCGATGACCCGACTCACGCCACCGAGCTCGGTGACCCCTCCGCTCCCGGGAGCACGCAGCGCACCCCACCCCGATCCATCTCGGCCACGCAGGCGTTGCAGTGCGTGCAGCCCGAGCGCTCGACTCGACCCTCGCCCAGGTGGCGCACAAAGGCAGGGTCGTGGATGAGCGCGCGCCCCATGGCCACGAAGTCGAAGCCGGCCTCGGCCGCAGCCTCGAAGGCCCCGCGCGAGGCGATGCCGCCGAGCAAGACCAAGGGCAGCTCGACGGCTCGGCGCACCTGCAGGGCCATGTCGAGAAAAAAAAGCTCCTCGAAGGGCAGCTCGTCGATCACGAAGCGACCGAAGAGGCGCAGGGCCCAGCGCTGGGCGGCGCTCTTCTCGACCTCGATCATCTCGCGCAGGGGTCGACGCCCGCGCAGCAGGAAAAAGGGACTGCGACTGACGATGCCTCCGCTGAGCACCAGAGCGTCGACGCCCCCCGGCTGGGCCTCGAGGGCGCGGGCGATCTGCACGGCCTCGTGGATCTCGAGTCCGCCTCGGATCCCGTCGGCCAGGTTCGTCTTGGCCAACACGGGAAAGTCCGGGCCGACCGCTTCGCGGACGGCGGAGATCACCGCCAGGGGAAAGCGGAGCCGGTTCTCCAGAGAGCCGCCCCAGCGATCGCGCCGGCGGTTGATGGCCGGCGAGAGAAACTGACTCAAGAGGTAGCCGTGGCCGAGGTGCAATTCGATCGCATCGAAGCCCGCGGACCGGGCCCGACCGGCCGCGGCGGCGAAGTGCTCGACCGTCTGGTGGATCTCGGCTTCGCTCATCGCCCGCGTCCACACGATCCCGCTGAGCATCCCGTAGAGGTTCAAGGCGCGGGAGGGGCCGCGCGGCCCCGGGGGACGCCGCTCCAGGTGGGCGCGATCCTTCGAAAATCCCCCGGCGTGGGCGAGCTGCAAGGCGACGCGACCGCCATCGGCGTGCACGGCCGCGCAGAGCTCGGCCAAGGGCTCGACCGTCTCGGGCCGCAGCAACAGCTGCTCGGCGAAGGTTCGGCCGCCCTCATGCACGGCGCAATAGGCCACCGTGCTCATGCCCACGCCACCCCGCGCCAGCGCGACATGGTGCGCGCGCAGGGCCGGCGCCGGGCTGCCCCCCGGACTCATGCCCTCGTAGGTGGCCGCCTTGATCACCCGATTGCGGAGCTCCAGGCCCGCCAGGCGGCCGGGCTGCAGCATCGCCAAGGGCTCAGTCATCGGCCGGTGCCTCCCCTTCGCGCGCGTGACGACGCCAGGCCTCGGCCGCGACCCGCCGCATGGCGAAGCGCACGAGGCCGGGGGCAAAGCGTACGCCCCAGTCCAAGCCCCAACTGTCCGCCCCGGTGAAGAGCTCGGCCTTGTTGCGACGCACGGCGCGGACGATCGCGCGTGCGACCTTGTCGGGGCTCTTGGCGTGCTTGCTCAGCATCTCCCCCAGCTTTTGGGAGGTCGCAGGCATGGTGCTGGGCGCAGAGGCCAGGATCGGCGTCGCCGTCGCTCCGGGCAGCACACAGGTCACGCCGATCCCGACGCCGGCGAGCTCGGCGCGCAGCGAGGAAGAAAAGCCACGCACGGCGAACTTGGTCGCGCAGTAGATGCTCTGCCAGGGCATGCCGGCGAGCCCGGCTTCGCTGGAGAGGTTGACGATGTGCGCCTCGGGGCGCGCGCGCAGATCCGCCGCGAAGCAGCGACAGCCGTACACGACGCCGCGAAAGTTGATCGCGATCACGCGCTCGATCTCTACGTCATCGAGGGAGGCGAAGTCGCCGAAGGTGGTGACCCCGGCGTTGTTCACGAGGACGTCGACTCGACCGTGCGCCTCGAGGATCTCTCGACGGACGCGGGCCCAGGCCTCCGGCTCGCGGACGTCGAGGGCGTGGGTCGTCGCGCTCGCGAGCGCGGGCGCGTCGCGCCGCCGCGCGTCCAGGCCCTCGCCATCGAGATCGGCCAGGGCGAGCGTCGCCCCGCGGTCGGCGAAGGCGCGGGCCAAGGCCGAGCCGATGCCCCCGGCCGCACCGGTGATGACGACCACCTTGCCGGCCAGCTTACGCATCGACGGTCCCTCGCGCCGCGCCTCGCCGCTCCATCAACAAATAAGCACAAGGCACGATGACCAAGCTCACCAGGGTCGACCACAAAAGGCCGCCGACCACGGCGCGGGCCAGCGGCGCTTGGAGCTCGCTGCCCTCCCCCGGCGCGATCGCCAGGGGAAGCATGCCCAAGCAGGTCGTCAGCGTGGTCATGAGGATCGGACGCAAGCGGGTCCGGGCGGCGTGGATGATCGCCTCGCGCAGGGGCAGGCCGTCGCGCTCGCGCAGCACCGTGGTGAAGTCGACGAGCACGATCGCGTTGTTCACGACGATGCCGATCAAGATCACGACGCCGAGGCCCGAGTTCAGGTTCAAGGTGGTGCCGCTGAGCAAGAAAGTCAGCACCACACCGACGAGGGCCACCGGCACCGAGCTCATCACCACCAGGGGTCCCCGCAGCGATTCGAACTGGACGGCCATCACCGCGTAGACCAAGAAGATCGCCAGCAAGCCGCCGATCAACAGGCTCATGAAGGCCTTGCCTTGCTCGACCGCCTCGCCGCCGATGGCCAGGCGAAAGCCCTCGGGCGTGGTGATCCGATCGAGGCCGCGCTCGAGGTCGTAGACCACGTCGCCGAGCTCGCGCAGGCCCAGGCCCGCGCTGACTTTGAGCACCCGCTCTTGATCCTCGCGAGCGATCGAGGAGGGCCCGCGGGCCTCTTCGATCCGCGCCACCGAGGACAGCGGCACCTCGCGTCCGTCCGCCGCCACCAAAGGCAGGGTCGGGAGCTGGGCGATCCGCTCTCGATCGACCTCGCGCAGCACCACGCGCACGTCGTACTCGTCGCCGTCGTCGCGGTAGCGAGTGGCCACGTGGCCGAGCACATAGTGCTCGAGGGCGTCGGCGACGTCGCGGATCCCCAGCCCGAGGTCGCCGAGGCGCTGCCGGTCGACGCGGACCACCCGCTGCAGCTGGCCATCTTCGCGATCGACGCGGGTCTCGGTGATGCCCGGGATGCCCTGCATCAGGGTCTGCACCTCGCCGGCCAAGCGCTCGGCCGTGGCCATGTCGTGGCCCCGGATCTGGACGGAGAGGCGATCGTCGCCGCCGCCGCGCATCACCCGTAGCAAGAGGTTCGAGCTGCGCTGACGCAAGCGAATGTCGGCGCCGGGGATGCCCTCGGTGGCCACCCGCACCGCCTCGAGGATCTCGGCGCTCGAGCGCTCACGGGCGCTGGCCGGCGACAAGATGATCTCGACCTCGCCTTGGTTGCTGCCGGCCGGACGCCACCAAGCCTCGGGCCCCGCGTTGCGCGTCACGTGGTCGAGCTCTTCGGGCGAGACCACCTCGCGCACGGTTGCCTCCATCTGCGCGATGGTGGCGACCGTCTCTTCGAGGGGCGTCCCCAAGGGCAGCTCGAGGTCCGTGTCGATGCGGCCCTCGTCGGGCTCCGGCATGAGCTCGGTGCCCACGAAGGGCAAGGCCGCGCCGGCCAGCACCAGCGAGCAGGCGCCTGCGAGCAAGATTGTGCCCGGTCGTCGCAGCAGCGCGCCGACCCATGCGCCGTAGCGCGGGCCGAGACCGGCCAGTTGCGCCCCGCTCGCGTCGCGCTTGCCGCCCGCGTCGCGGTCCAGCAGTCGCGCCAGCATCATGGGCACCAAGGTCACGGCGACGAGCAAAGAGCAGGCCAGCGCGAAGCAGACGACCAAGGCCATCTCCTTGAAGAACACGCCCGCAAAGCCACCGACGAAGATGACCGGCACGAAGACGGCGATGGTGGTCAAGGTGCCGCTGAGGACGGCCCCGGCCACCTCTTCGGTGCCCTCGATCGCGGCCGTGCTCGCGTCGTCCCCGCCTTCGAAACGGCGGTAGACGTTCTCGAGGATCACGATCGAGTTGTCCACCAACATGCCGATCCCCAAGGCGAGCCCGCCAAAGGAGATCAGGTTCAAGGTGATGTCCGCGACGAACATCAAACCGAAGGTGGAGACGATGCAAAAGGGAATGGCGACGGCGATGACCAAGGTGGCCCGCCAGCTCCGCAAAAAGGCGAAGAGGACGAAGATGGCGAGCGAGCCGCCCACCATCAAGGAGCGCACCACGTTCGAGATGGCGTCCTCGATGAACTTGCCCGAGTCGTTGAGTACCGACATCTCGAGGCGGCCCGCGTAGTCCGCGTTGATCGCTGCGACCTCGGATTGCAGGGCCTTGACGACCTCGACCGTGTTCGCGCCCGACTGCTTCGAGATCCGCAGGCGGATCCCGGGCACGTCGTCGATCCACATCTCGTCGCGGACCTCTTGCACCCCGTCGACGACCCGGCCCAGATCGGCAACGGTCACCGCGCGGCCGGACCGACGCGCCACCACCGTGGCCTCGATGTCGGCGATGGACTCGAACTCGCCTTCGACGCGCACCACCACCTCGCGCTCGGCCTCGCGCATGTTGCCCACAGAGGCCGTGCGGTTCTCGGCCGCCAAGGCGGCGCTCACGGTCGAAGGTGCGATGTCGTAGGCGGAGAGCCGGCCGGCGTCGAGCTCGACCCGGATCTCCCGCACTCGGCCGCCGCGCACGTCGACCGCGGCCACCCCGGGGATCCGCTCGAGACGACGCGAGAGCACCTCGTCGGCGAGGTAGCGCAGACGGCGGGCGTCCCCGCTGCCGGCCAGGCCCAAGGTCGCCACCGAGGCCGAGCTGAGATCGAACTTGAAGATGATCGGAGCGTCCGCCTGCTCGGGCAGTTGGTTGCGCACCCGATCGATCTGCGCGCGCACGTCGTTGACGGCCTCGTCGAGCTCGGCCCCCCACTCGTACTGCAGCTGAATGCGGCTGAGCCCCTCCGCCGAGGTGCTCTCGATGCGGGTCACCCCCTCGATGGTGGACACCCGCTGCTCGAGGGGCCGGGTGATCAGGGTCTCGATCTCCTCGGGCGCCACGCCTTCGTAGGCGGTGGTCACCGAGATGCGCGGCATGTCGACCGAGGGCAGCAAGTCGATCGACAAGCTGCGCAGTCCGACCAAGCCGAACAACAAGAGGGCCAGCGCGAGCATGCTGGTGCCCACGGGGTGGGTCACCGCCCAGCGGATCAGCTTCATGGGGCCGCGCTCCGCGGACCCTCGCTCGCCCCGCTCGCCCCACTCGCGGGCCGGGCTTGCGCGTCCACGCGAACCAAGGCGCCGTCGGCGAGTTCACGATGCCCGCGCACCAAGACCGCCTCGCCGAGCTCGATGGGCGCCTCGATGGCGGCCACCTCGCCCGCACGACCTCGCAGCTGGACGTCGACGAAGACGGCTCGATCTTCACGCACGACGAAGACGCCCGTGCGCCGTCGGCCGTCCGAGGCGATGCGTTCGAGCACCGCGCCCGCCGGCACCAGCAAGGCCTCGTCGATGGCCTCGACCGCGACGCGAACCTGCGCGTACATCCCCGGCTTGAGCGCCCCGAGCTCGGCTTGATCGGGCCCGAGACGGGCCTCGACCAGCAAACTGCGATCCGAAGCTTGGACCTCGCCGCTGGTCCGCGCGACCACGCCCGTGTAACTCACCCCCGCGACGCCGCGCGCCTCGATCTGCACGCGGTCACCGACGTCGACGCGCGCGATGTCGGACTCGGGGATCTTGAACTCGATGCGCAAGGCCCCCGCGCGCACCAAGCGAAGGACCGGGGTCCCCGTCGAGACATAGGCGCCGGGGTCGACCATGCGGCGAGCGACCACGCCGGTGAAGGGAGCGCGAATGGTCGCGTGGCCGATCTGGGCGTCGAGCAAGGCGGCCTCGGCCCGCGCCGACTCGGCCCGGGCGCGCGCGGCCGCGGCCGCGGCCTCGGCCTCTTCGACCGTCGATCGCAGGCCATCGAGCTCGGCCTCGGAGACCACGGCCTCACGACTGAGGGCCTCGCCGCGCGCCAGCTCTCGACGTGCGGCATCTCGACGCGCCTCGGCGCCCTTGGCCGCAGCTCGATCGGCGCGCGCTTGGGCCCGCGCACGTCGGCGCTCCCGGTCGAGCAGCTCGGTGTCCAGCTCGACCAGGGCTTGCTCGACCTCGACCCGATCGCCCAGCTCGACGGCGATGGACTCGACCCGGGCCGGCAGCTCGGCCGCGAGATCCGCCGCCTCGGCCACGACCTCCCCGGGGTACTCCGACTCGACTTGGAGCGGTCCGCGACGAACCGGCTCCACCGACACCGACACCGGCCCGCCCTTCGGCGCTTGCGCGGCCTCCTCGTCGCCGAAGTACTTGGTCGCCACCAAGGCCCCGGCCCCGGCCAAGCTCAGACTCAAGATCGCCCAGGGCAGCCAGCGCGCGCGCAGCCCGGCCGGAGCGTCCGGCGCCACCGATTCGGGCGCCGTGGGGATCTGAGAAGTCGCCATGAGGGGGTCGGCGTGGGACCAGCCATGCGGCCCCTGCGCTTTCGCAGCTTACACGATGCGCCCTCGCCTTCACCCCAGGGGAAGCGCCCGCGAAAGTAAACAGATGCAGGGCCACGCGCGCTTCCAATCGCCTGGCCGCGTCCAGCGCCGAGGCTCGACTGCGCACGTGCACAGTCGAGCTCGATCAGCGCTGGCGGGTGGGCACCCAGGCCGTGGTGCGCCCGGCGATCTCGAGAAACTCGACGCGCTCCCCGTCGTGCGTGCGCGCCTCGCTTTGCTTGCCCCAACGCCGGTGAAAGAGCCACCGCCGGGGGAATCGATCTTTGCGGGCGTCGACCTCGACCGCCTTTTGGATCACCGCGCGCAGCTTTTGGTGCAGACGCTTTTGTTCGTCCGCGTCGAGCTCGTGGGCGCGACGGCGGGGATCGAGGGCCGCTTGGTAGAGCACCTCGTCGGCGATCCAGTTGCCGACGCCGGCCGCGAAGGACTGATCGAGCAAGAGACCCTTGAGCTGTGACTTGCGGGCCGCGAGCTGGCGACGAAATTGGGGCAGGCGCGGCATCTCGAGCAGCGGGTCGAAACCCAGCTTGGCGATCGGCGGGGACAGCCGCGGATCTTCGGCGAAACGGATCCGCCCGAGCCGACGGGCATTGGTCATCACCAGCTCGTTGCCGTCGTCGAAGTGCATCCAGATCTTGGCGAAGCGCGGGGGCCAAATCGTGTCCTTTTGCTTGCCGTGACTGGCGAGCTTGAGGGGATCGAGGGCCGGGCTGCGAAAGGCCCCGGTCATCCCGAAGTGAAAGATCGGCCAAGGCCGCCGGTCCAAGGCGAACCAAATGTACTTGCCCTTGCGATGGACGGCCTCGACGCGGGCGCCTTTGAGTCGCCGCTTCACGCTGCGCGGGCTGTCCCCGCAAAAGACGATCTCGTCGGCCTCGACCTCCAGCGAGCGAATCACTCGACCGAGACCGGCGGCGCTGGCCACCTTGCGTCCAAACTCGACCTCGGGAAGTTCCGGCATTTTGGGCTCCGACTGAGCTTCGAACGTGGCGTTTTGGGACGGCGCCGGACGCCGAGGCGCTCGCAACCCCGTGGTACACCCTCGCCGTGGCGAGTCAACCGCTCTTTTTGGGAGAGACCGTCGACGCCAGCGGCAGCCGCACCGGCGCGCGCGTCGACTACGATCCGGGACGCTTCACCACTCACGGCGTCATCGTCGGCATGACCGGCTCGGGCAAGACGGGCTTGGGCGTGGTGATGCTCGAAGAGCTGCTGCGCCAACAGATCCCCTGTCTGATCATCGATCCCAAAGGCGACATGGGGAACTTGGCCCTCACCTTCCCGGAGCTGCGCGGCGAAGACTTCACGCCCTGGGTCGACCCGGGCGAAGCCAAACGCGAGGGCATCGAGATCGGCGAGCTGGGCCAGCGCAAAGCCAACTTGTGGAAGAACGGCCTCGCCGGTTGGGGCCTGGGTTCGCCCGAGCTCGCCGCCTTGCACGAATCGGCGCCGGTGAGCATCTACACCCCCGGCTCGAGCGCCGGCCGCTCGCTCAACGTGCTCGGCTCGCTGCGCGCCCCCGGGGGGGACTTCGACGCGGCGGCCGAGCAGCTGCACGACGAGATCGAGGGCTTTGTCTCTGGGCTGCTCGGCCTGATCGGCGTCGCCGCGGATCCCCTGAGCTCGCGCGAGCACATCTTGTTGAGCAACCTGATCGAGAAGAGCTGGCGCGCCGGCCGTGACCTCGATCTGGCCGGCCTGATCGGCCAGGTCCACAAGCCGCCGCTGCGCAAGCTCGGGGTCTTCGAGGTCGACGCTTTCTTCCCCGAAGCGGATCGCCTGCAGCTGGCCATGCGCATCAATGGCCTGCTCGCCAATCCGGGCTTCGCCAAGTGGCTCGAGGGCGACGCGGTCGACGTCGGCCGGCTCTTGTGGACGCCCGAGGGAAAAGCGCGCGCGTCGATCGTCTACCTCTCGCACCTCAGCCCCGAAGAGCGGCAGTTCGTCGTCACCCTCTTGTTGTCGAAGGTGGCGACCTGGATGCAGACCCAGCCCGGCTCCTCGGAGTTGCGTGCGCTGGTCTACATGGACGAGGTCTTCGGCTTTTGTCCGCCGAGCGCCGCGCCGCCGGCCAAAAAGCCGATCTTGACCCTGCTCAAGCAAGCGCGCGCCTTTGGCGTGGGCATGGTGCTCTCGACGCAAAACCCGGTGGACCTCGACTACAAGGCGATGTCCAACGCGGGCACCTGGATGATCGGGCGTCTGC
>JAUIJR010000638.1 GCA_030431075.1 Polyangia bacterium
CACCGGCATCGGCGTGCTGATCATCGGCTCGCAGGCCCTCGTCGCCCTCGACGCCGACCCCAAGGCCACCTTTTTGGCCAACGTCGCCGCCGTCCCGATGACCCTCTACGAGTCGGCCACCCACACGGCCGGCCGCTCCTCGGCGCCCTTTTGGATCGCCGTGGCCACCGTCGCCATCATCGTCGGCTGGTCGCGCTTTCGGCCCAAGAAGCTGCACATCATCCCGGGGCACCTCGTCTCGCTGCTCTCGGTCACCGCCGCCGCCTACTTTTTGTCGGCCAACGTGCGCACCCTCGACATCTCGTCGAACTTCTTCGCCGGCTTGGGGCCCCCGAGCCTGGGTGATTTTTCGCTCCTCGCCGACGTCTCCGTGCTCGGGAAGGCCGCCGTCTTCGCCTTCGTCGCGAGCGCCGCGACCTTGTTGACGGCCAACGCCATCGACGAGCGCCAGAACTACGCCAAGACCAACTACGACAAGGAGATGCGGGCCCAGGGTGTGGGCAACATGGTCGCCGGTGCCCTGGGTGGCCTGCCCATGACCGGCGTCATCGTGCGCTCCTCGGTCAACGTCGACGCCGGCGCCCGCACGCGGGGCTCGACGATCATGCACGGCATCTGGCTTTTGGCCTTCGTGTCCTTGGCGCCGCAGCTGCTCGAGTTGATCCCCCGCGCCTGTTTGGGGGCCATCTTGGTCTACACCGGCATCAAGCTCGTCGACGTCGGCGCGATGGGCCGCTTGTGGCAACAAGGCCGCTCCGAGTTCGTCATCTTCGCCATCACCTTTGGCGGCGTGGTCTTCGTCGACTTGTTCGCCGGCATCGTGGCCGGCCTCGTCGCCGCCGCCTTCAAGATCGTCTGGACCTTCTCGCGCCTCGAGATCCGCCAAGAGCCGGGCATCGTGCCCGGCGTCGTGCACCTGCATTTGCTGGGCTCTGCAACCTTCTTGCAGCTGCCTCGCCTCGCCCGCGCCTTGGACGGCATGCCGGAGGACAAGCAGGTGCATGTCCACATCGATCGCCTCGACCACATCGACCACGCCTGCTTGCAGCTGCTCTCGGGCTGGGGCCGCCAGCGCGAGTCCGCCGGTCAGCCCGGCCTCGAGGTCGCGTGGGATGAACTCACCAACCGCTACAAAAACGCCCTGGTCGGCACGGGCCCGACGGACGCCCGCCCCTCGGCCAACATCGTCAACTTGGTGTGGGCCGAGTGGAAGCGTGCCCACGCCGACGACGCCCAGCCCGCCGCCGCGGCCGACCGCTGGCAGCGCTGGATCGAAGCCACCGACATCGAGCTTCGCGCCGAGGTCGAGGATCTCGACGGCGTGCTGGCTCTGGCCGTACCCCACCTCGCCGCGCTCACCGGCGCCACCCCCGAGGACATCGCCGAGGCCCTGCACGCGAGCGCCGACGGTCACGTCCCCCTCGGCGACGGCGTCAGCTTGCCGCACGCCTCCATCGAGGGCATCGAACACAGCCGCGTGGCCGTCATCACCACGGCCCACCCCATCGCGGTCGGCGGCCACCAAGCCGATATCTTCTTCGTGCTGCTCTCCCCGGCCGAAGACCCCGGGGAGCACCTGCGCGCCTTGGCCCACATCGGCCGCATGTGCCACCGCTCGCCGCTGCTCTTGCGCCTGCGCCAAGCCCCCGACGTCGACTACGCGGCGACGATCCTCGACGCCCTCGGACGCGCCGGCTCCAGCCGCAGCAGTAGGTCCGGCGAGCTTCACCGCAGCCTGGCCGTGATCGGCCTGGTCGACGAAGCCCACGCCCACGCCCTGCGCGAGACCCTCTCGGAGGCCTTCACCAAATGGGCCCTCGTCAACGAGAAGGACAGCGCCATGTTCGAGCTCCTGCGCGGCATGTGCCCGAGCCAAACGCCCGGCGCCATCTTGCTCGCCTCCATCGAGGTCCACGAAGAGGCCCTCCTGCGCGCCCTCGTCGACGAAGCCAACAAGCTCGACGACGCCCCCGCCCAGCTCACCTTGATGCGCGAAGCCGATCTCGACGCCCGCCCCTCCGCCCGCGGCAGCGGGCCCCAAGCCGCCGCCCGCGCCGTCTGAGCGCGCTCGAGTCGCGCGCGCGAGCCGAGCGCCCCCCGGATTCTGAAGGCGAAACGTGCAGAATCCGGAGGGCACTCCCCGTGCCTCCCCGATTCTGCACCTCGGACGTGCAGGATCTGGGGGGCGCGGAGCGCGAGCCCGGGAGCGAGCGCTCGCGGTCTCGCCCCACGACGCACCCTCGCCCCACGGCGCACCTTCGCCCCACGGCGCACCTTCGCCCCACGACGCACCTTCGCCCCACGACGCCGGCGCGGGCCGAGCGCCCTCACGAAACTATCCGGATTCCGGTCAATCAGCGCGACTCACTCGCGTGACTCGGTCCAATTGACCGGAATCCGGATAGTTTGCCGGAGGCGCGCACCGCGAGCCCTTCGCCCGCGGCACTTCCCTTCGCCCGCGGCACTTCCCTTCGCCCGCGGCAC
>JAUIJR010000117.1 GCA_030431075.1 Polyangia bacterium
TCTCCCGCGCCCTCGAAGACGGCGGCACCATCACCTCGCCGCTCATCCCCTGGAACACCTGCGGGGCCTTCATGGCCAGCACGCTGGGCGTGGCGACGATCGCCTACCTGCCCTACTGTTTTTTGAACCTGGTCAATCCGCTGCTCTCGATCTTCTATGGCTTCGCGGGCATCTCGATCACGCGCCTCGAAGACGAGCCCCGCGCCACGCAGTGAGCGCAAAAAAAGGAGGGGCCCGTCTCCGGGCCCCTCCGCCCCCGTTGTCACGAAGAGCGATCGGACGCCCCCTCGCAACGCACACCCACGCCATTTCTCCGGCGAAGGTGTGAACTCGTGTCAGCCGGCCGGCGGGCAGTTGTAGATGCCGTCCACCTCGCCGGTCATTTTCAGGTCCTCGCAGTAGCTGCCACAAAAGCGCAGCACCGAGCCCTCGTTGATCCAGATCCAACCGTCGTCCGTGCCGTCGATGCAGTCCTGCTCGGTCACGCCGGGCAGCGGGCCCGGCACCATGCTCCCCCCGATGATGAACTCGACAAAGGGGATCTGGGCGGGGGGCACCGCCATGTTCGGCGGCTCGGTCAGGTCGACTTCGCAGTCGACGAGGTCGTTGGCGATGAGCTCGAGCGCGGCTTGCAGCTCGGCTTGGTTGGTCGCGTTGTAAAAGGAGTCCGCTCCCCCGGTCTGGGGCACGCCACCGGCCACGGCCACCGCGTTGAGCTCGGTGTGCGGGTTTGCATCCGGCGTGCCGTCGCCGACGATCGTGCCCAGCTGCTGATCGATGATGTCGATGCCGACCACGTAGGTCGGGATCCCGTCGTTGGTGAAGGCGTCGCCGACCAGGGTCGGAAGCTCGGAGTCATACTCCTCGAGCAAGGGGCAGTTGGTCAGGTTCTCGCAGACCTGCCCCTGACCGCAGTTGGCGGCGCCGTCGGTGACCAAGATGATCGCCGGAGTCACTCCGTCGGGGATGGTCTGGCTCTGAATCGCCGTGACCGCGTTGCGGATGCCGTCGCTGGCCGGCGTGCCGCCCTTGATGACCGAACTCCCCGAGCTCGCGGCGGGCATCGCCGCCAAGATCGCGCTGCCGTTCATGTCGGCGATCCCGACTTCGGGGGCGCCGCTGACGGTGCAGGCGTCGGCGTTGTAGCAGTTGGCGTTGGGACACGCGGCCACCGAGGGGAAGAGCTGCATCCCAAAAGCGATCGAGTTGTCGAAGTTGTTCAAGATGAACTCGGTCACCGTGAACAAGGTCGCCCAGCGCGTCTCGTCCGGCGTTCCCGGATTGGCGTCGTGGTCCCAGCTGTTCGAGACCATCGAGCCCGATTTGTCGAGCACCAGCATCACCGGCGGCGGTGGCGGCGAGAGCACGACCTCGGCCTTGCCGCAGTCGGGGACGCACTGCCCGAGCGCGGTGTTGCAGATCTGCGTCTCCGGGCACTGGTCGTCGTCGGTGCAGCTTCCATCGCCGTCCCCGTCCCCGTCACCGTCCCCGGTGCTGGCTTCCCCATCTCCGTCTCCATCTCCATCTCCATCTCCACTCTCGCCCTCGCTGCAAAAGAGCGCGCCGCAGGTCTCTCCGGCGCTGGCGTCGCCGTCCCCATCCCCTCCGGGCGTCGTACAGGCCGGGAAGGTGGTGAGCAGCAGGACGGAGGCGAGCGAAGCGGGAAAGGACGAGATGCGGCGAGACATGGCAGACCAGGCGAGGACGGGGCCCTCACTGCGTGAGACACCAGCTCGCGGGCGCTTTCCGAGTCGCGACCACAAAAAAAGCCCCGGCGCGCGGCCGGGGCTATTTTTTGGGGTGAAAGACCGTCGAATCAGCCCGCACCGGGGCACAGGTAGTCGCCGTCGACTTGGCCCGTGCTCTTCATCTGGTCACAGAAGGTGCCGCAGAAGAGCACCTGCTCGCCTTCGACCAGCCAGATCCAGCCGTCCACGCTGCCCGACTCGCAGGTCGCTTGGTCGACATCGAGGCGGGGGACATCCATACCGCCGATGTTGAACTTCACCAGGTCCTGATCGACCTGGGTCTGATCGGGCGGCATGTTCGGGGGCATGGTCAGGTCGATCTCGCAGGTCGCCACGACGCCGACGATCTCGTCGAGGGCAGCTTGGAGCTCGGCCTCGTTCGTGGCGTTGTAGAACTTGTCGGTGCCGGGACGGGCGACACCGCCGGCGACCGCGACCGCGTTCAGCTCGACGTAGGGGTTGGCCTCGGGGGTACCGTTGCCGTTGCCGGAGCCCAAGAGCGCATCTTGGATGTCGATACCGATTACGTAAGTCGGGATCCCGTCGTTGTTGAAGGCATCGCCCACCACCGTCGGCAGATCGTTGTCGTAGTTCTCGAGCAGCGGGCAGTCCGTCAGACCCGTGCACGCCAAGCCCTGGCCGCAGTTGGCCGCGCCGTCGGTCACGAAGATGATGGCCGGCGTGGTGTCGTCCGGAAGGCTCAGGCCGTTGAGGGCCGTGACCGCGCTGCGGATGCCGTCGGCGGCAGGCGTGCCACCTTGGATCTGCGAGCTGCCGGCGCCCGCCGGCGGGATGGCGGCCAAGATCGCGGCTTGGGCCGAGCCTTGGACGTTGACCTCGGGCGTCGAGTTCACGACGCAGGCGCCGGAGTTGTAGCAGTTGCCGGCGCCGTTCGGGCACGCGCCGGTGCTCGGGAAGAGCTGCGCACCGAAGTCGATTCCGTTTTCGAAGTTGGTGAGCACGAAAGTCACCACGCGGTGCAAGGTGGCCCAGCGGGTCTCGACGGCCGTGCCGGGATCGCCGTCGTGGTCCCAGCTGTTCGAGACCATGGAGCCCGACTTGTCGAGCACCAACATCACGGGCGGCGGGGTGGCCTCGAGGGTCACCTCGACGTCGCCGCACTCGAACTGGCAGGTGTCGTTCGGGCCGCACTCGAGGCCCTCGCCACAGTCGTCGTCGCTCTCGCAGGGGTCGCCGACCGCTCCGCCGGTATCTCCATCGCCGTCGCCGTCGCCGTCGCCGGTCATGGTGCTCGAGCTGGTGGAGCTGGTCTCGCCGCTGGCCTCGCTGCTGTCGCCGGTCTCGGTGAAGGTGGCGCTGGGCAAGCCCTCATCGGCACCGCTGCTGCCGCTGTCCTCGGAATTTCCGCCGGTGCAGGCGGTCAAGGGCAAAAGGCCGGCGGCCAAGGTGGCCCCGAAAAGTTTCATACGGAAGTCGCTGCGTCTCATCGTCTAAGTCCTCGGATGGCTGCACACGACTTGTGTCCCCAGGTGCGCAGCCATTTCGCGCTGGCCCCAAGTGTGGTCCATCTGCCGCCTTTTTCCAACAAGAAAGCCCGTAAGACACGTGGCCTGGCCGGGGGCAGTTACCGCAGTTTTTACAGGAGCGCGTCGGGGCGGCGGCTACGTCGCCCCACGCGGATGTAGCGAAGCCCACAGGGCAACGGGGTTGGCACCCGCCGGCAGGGCCTCAAAAGCGCACGCGCAGGGACACACCGCTACCGCCAGGAATGCTGGGCATCTCCAGCGTCCAGCGGGGCGCGAGATCGGGCCGAAGCCCCGCGGAGAGGTTGCGCGCGGCCATCCAAGATCGGTAGCGCTGACGCCGAACCAGGCCGATCGACAAGAAGGTCAAACCGGTGCCCATCATCAAGATGCCGGTCGACACGCCGACGAAGCCGAAAATCGTCAGTCCTTGGCAGCTCGAGGGCGTGAACGAGCAGCGTGGCGGCGTCGCGGTGTAGACCTGGATCGCGCCGGCACCCGCGCGCAAAACGCCGATGGGAAAGAGGATCGAGCCGGTCAGAATCGCTCGCTCGCCGTCGGGAGGCGGGATCTCGGGCAGCTCACCGACGCCGTAATAGCCCCCCGGTGGCAGGGGGGGCGGCTCGACCGGCGGCCGGCCCCCGATCAACAGGCCCAATGCGAGCAACGCGGACTTCACGGCGCCGCCTTCGGGCCCGGGGCCTGGCGAAGGGCCGCGCGGCGGCGTCGGTAGTAGCCGCGCTTGGGCTCGAGCTCGACCGCCGCCTCGATGTGCTTTTGGGCCGCGGCCCGGTCCCCGCTTTGCAGGGACAACTCGGCCGCCAAGTAGTGCAGACCGGCGTCCTTGGGCGCAGCCTCCAGACCTTCGAGCACGACTTCGAGACCGCGGGCGGTCACGCAGCGCTGTCGAAACGCGAACCAGCCGTAGGCCGAGCGCAAGGCGCTGTCTTTGGGCGCAGTGGCCAACATGGCATCGAGGCTGGCGCGCGCCTCCTCGGGTCGGCCCAGCTTGCAAAGCTGCCGGCCGATCTGTCGATAGGCGGTGATCGCCGACGAGGACTTGGGATAGCGCGCCTGAAGTTCTCGGTATCCGGCGATCGCGGCTTCGGGATCTTTGTCGAGCTTGGCCGCGAAGAACATCGCGCGGTCATAGAGCACCTTCGACGCGAGGCCGGCCGCGTCTTCGGCGTCGCCTTCGAGTACCCGCGCGAAGTGAGTCTCGGCCTGCGTCCGCTCGGCCGCGATCGCATAGGCATGCCCGGCCGCGTAGGCCGCCTCGAGATCCTCGGGTGCAGCGGCGGCCGCGGCCTCGAGCTCGGCGAGCACGTTCTCGCCTTTGGAGATCCGCTCCATCGCCGTGAGAAAGGCCGGCGCCTCGACAAAGTCCACGATGCGCCCCTTTTCCACGCCCGCGGCGTCCAGCACCAACATCGTGGGGTAGGCCTGCACGTCGTAGCGATCCACGAGATCCGGGCCCGCGCCCTGCTCCGCGTCGACGTGCATGGCGACGTAGCCGCGACGCAGAAAATCGCCGATCTCCGGGAGGACGAAGAGCTCCTCGTCGAGGCGATGGCAAGGCGGACACCAATAGGCCCCGACATCCAAGAGCACGCCCTTGTCCTCGCTCGCGGCTTTGGCCAGGGCGTCGTCGAGCTCGCCTTCGAACCAATCGACGGCCGAGACGACATGCCCGTCTTCGGCGACCGCCGGCTGCTCGACGGCGTCACCGCTCGGAGCCGCCGAGGCCGTGGGGCCCGCGGGCGCCGCCCCATCCACCTGGGCCGGAGCCGCCGCATCGTCACGACACGCCGACGCGCTCAGGACGAGCGCGGCGAAGCCCGACGCGAAAATCATTCGGCGCATGGACGAAAGCTGCGTTCGATGGACGCGCACCGCGGCAAGCCTTGCGCGTTTGGGCCGCATGAGCAACGTCGTGATGTCGCTTTGTGCGCCGACCTGGGTCCGCACGCCCGCTTTTTCGCGTCGGGAAAGGCGCCCCCCTTGCGGCCCGCGCGATGGTGATCACCTTGCAGTCGACCTCGGTGGTGTCCAGTGGCTCGAAGTAGCCCGGCGACACCCTCCGCGGGGCGAGTGCGCCCCCGGCGAGGCACGACCCTCCCCTCATCGCCCGCCCAAGGAGTCCCATCATGGCCGTCTTCAACCCCGAACGCGCAACCGTCAAAACCCGCCAAGCCCTCGCGCACGCCCACGCGATGGCCCGTGAGCTGTCCCACCCGGAGCTCGACTCGCTGCACCTCCTGCTCGCCATCGTCCAACAAGAAGGTGGCGCGGTGCGCCCGGTCCTCGAGCGGGCCGGAGTTCACCCGGCCGCCCTCGAGCGCCTCGCGGCCGAGCGCTTCGCCCGTCGGGCCAAGGTCTCGGGAACGGATCCTCAGCCGAGCGCCGAGCTGCGCAGCTTGTTGGATCTCGCCGCGAACGAGGCCGAACAGCTCCACGACAGCTACGTCAGCACCGAGCACCTCTTGTTGGCCTGTGGCAGCGACGCCGCAGCCAAAAAGAGCGTGCGGGCGCACGAACTCCTGCGCGAGCTCGGGGCCACCCGTGAACTCTTGATGTCGGCTCTCGCCGAAGTCCGCGGTACGCAGCGCGTCGACACCCCCGAGCCCGAGGGCAAGTACGAGGCGCTGGCCAAGTACACCCGCGACCTCACCGACTTGGCCGCGCGTCAAAAGCTCGACCCGGTGATCGGCCGCGACGCCGAGATCCGCCGCGCCTTGCAAGTGCTCTCGCGGC
This sequence comes from Polyangia bacterium, assembly GCA_030431075.1. Classification (GTDB taxonomy): domain Bacteria; phylum Myxococcota_A; class Polyangia; order Nannocystales; family Nannocystaceae; genus JAUIJR01. The sequence goes on from JAUIJR010000117.1 coordinate 5,987, forward strand.
GTACCAAGAACAACCCGGTGCTCATCGGTGAGCCCGGTGTCGGCAAGACGGCCATCGTCGAGGGCATCGCCTTGCGCATCGCGGCCGGCGACGTGCCCGAGAGTCTGGTCGGCAAGAAGCTGCTGCAGCTCGACTTGACCAGCTTGGTCGCGGGCGCCAAGTACCGCGGCGAATTCGAAGAGCGCCTCGAAGCCGTGCTCGACGAGATCCGCGCGGGGGAGGGGCACTTCATCGTCTTCATCGACGAGCTGCATACCCTGGTCGGCGCGGGTGCCTCCGAGGGGGCCCAAGACGCGGCCAACATCCTCAAGCCGGCGCTCGCCCGCGGCGAGCTGCGCTGCATCGGCGCGACCACCCTCGACGAGTTCCGCAAGCACATCGAAAAGGACAAGGCCCTCGAGCGCCGCTTTCAAAGCGTGCTCGTGGCCGAGCCGGACGAAGACGACGCCGTGGCCATCCTCCGCGGCCTGCGCGAGACCTTCGAGGCCCACCACGGCCTCCAGATCCAAGACGCCGCGCTGGTCTCGGCCGTACGTCTTAGCCAGCGCTACGTGCAGCACCGCTTCTTGCCCGACAAGGCCATCGATCTGGTCGACGAAGCCTGCGCCCGCCTGAAGATGGAGATCGAGAGCGTGCCGCTGCCGCTCGACGAGCTCGAGCGCAAGATCACCCGCCTCGAAGTCGAGCGCGCGGCCCTCGAACGCGAAGGCCGCTCCGAAGCGAGCAAGCCGCACCAAGCGCGCCTCGAGGAGATCGAGGCCACGCTGGCCGAGCTCAAAGAGCAGGCGACCGCCTTGCGCAGCCGCTGGAAGTCCGAGCGCGAAGAGCTCGGCGAGCTCAAAGAGATCGCGGCGCAGATCGATCGCACCAAGAGCGAGGCGAAGTTCGCCGAGCGGGCGGGCGACCTCAACCGCGCGGCCGAGCTCACCTACGGCCAGCTGCGAGATCTCGAGGCGCGTCGCGAACAGATGCGCGAGAAGCTGCGCGCGCGCCAAGCCGAGGGCGACGCCTTCTTGCGCGAGGTGGTGACCGAGGAGGACATCGCCCAGGTGGTCTCCAAGTGGACCGGGGTGCCCGTCGCGCGCATGGTCGCCTCGGAACGCGAGCGCCTCTTGCAGATGGAAAAGCACCTGCATGCACGCGTCGTCGGCCAAGACGAGGCCATCGCCCAAGTGTCGGACGCCGTCCGACGCGCCCGCGCCGGCTTGGCGGATCCCAACCGGCCGACCGCGTCCTTCGTCTTTTTCGGACCGACGGGCGTGGGCAAAACGGAGCTGGCCAAGTCGCTGGCCGAGTTCTTGTTCGACGACGAGGGCGCCATGGTGCGCCTCGACATGAGCGAGTACATGGAAAAGCACGCCGTCTCTCGCCTGGTCGGGGCGCCTCCCGGATACGTCGGCTACGACGCGGGCGGGCAGCTCACCGAGGCGGTGCGCCGCCGCCCCTACTGCGTGCTCTTGCTCGACGAGATCGAAAAGGCGCACCCCGAGGTCTTCAACATCCTCTTGCAGGTGCTCGACGACGGACGCCTGACCGATGGCCAAGGCCGCGTGGTGGACTTTCGCAACACCATCGTGTTGATGACCTCGAACCTCGGCAGCGAGTTCGATCCGCGCAGCATGGAGCCGGCGGCCCTCGCCGCCGCGCGTCAGCAAGTGCTTCGCCAGCGCTTTCGCCCCGAGTTCTTGAACCGCCTCGATGCCCAGCTGTGGTTCGAGCCCCTCGCGCCCGAGCACATGTCCGCCATCTTGGACATCCAGCTCGGACACCTGCGCAAACGACTCGGGGAACACGAGCTGCAGCTCGAGCTCGACGACGCCGCGCGCGACTGGTTGTGCGCGCAGGGCTACGACCCGGACTTCGGTGCGCGGCCACTCAAGCGCTTGATCCAAAGCAGCATCGCCAACCCCCTCGCGCGCAAGATGCTCGCCGGCGAGTTCCCGCCCCAGAGCGTCGTTCGCGTGCAGATGGGCGCGACGCCGGGGGGCGAAGCGCAGCTGGTGGCCGAGCCCTTCGAGCTGCGCGCCGCGTAAATCTCGCGGCCGACGAGCTCGAGGCCGGCCCTGCCCCGTGCAGGTCCGGCCTCGCCTTGTTAGTCTCGGGAGCCCTCGGAGCTGCCCGTGAAGGAGATCGTCATCTCGACCCTGATCGCCATCGTCGTATCGGTGGTCGTGTTGTTCACCCTCGGGCCGGTGATGATGCGCATGCAAGCGAGCACGGCGCCGGCCCCGGCTCCGACCCCCGGCCCCGCGACGGTCCCGACGGCGGCCCCGCCCGCGGCGGCCGCGAACGAAGCGGCCACCGCCCCCAACGTCGAAGGCATGCTCATCGCCGACGCGCGTGACCGCTGGCGCGAAGCCGGCATCCTCATCATCGAGGATGGGACGCGCGTGGACACCATGGTCTCGCCCGGCACCATCATCGAGCAGCTGCCCTCGGCCGGCGCGCCCCTCAAGCAAAAAGAGATCCGCGCGATCGTGGCGCGCGCCCCCGAGCTGATCGGCCTGCCCAACGTGGTCGGCGACGAGTTCGAGGGCGCCCGTGAGCGCTTGGTCCAAGCCGGCTTCGACGTACCCGACCCCAAGCGCGAGGCCGCCGACGTCCCCGGTGGCCAGGTCCTGCGCCAAGAGCCCCCGGCGGGCGAGCAGATCGAAAAGGGCAGCAGCATTCGACTCGTGATCGCCGCGGAGCTCATCGCGGTCCCCCGCTTGCGCGGTACGCCGATCGATCGCGCCAAGATCGAGCTGACCGAGGCCGGCCTCGAGGTCGGGGCGATCAGCGAGCGCGAGGACATGGAGCTCTCGGGCCGCCGCGTCTTGTCCCAATCGCCGGATGCCGGCGAGAAGGTCGCGCCCGGCACCACCGTCGATCTGGTCATCGTCGCGCCGGATTGAGCCCACGGCCGCCAATCGCGGCTTTTGGGGCGGCGTCCCCCTTTGTGGCGTTTGCGGCCGAAGGCGGCTAGCTTCCGCCCCGTGAGCGAGTCGGCCCCGCGCAACAACCCGATCCGGCGTCTCTACGACTGGGTCTTGTCCCTGGCCGACACGCCCTACGCGGTCCCCTCCTTGTTCTTGCTCGCCTTGGCCGAGTCGAGCTTTTTTCCGATCCCCCCCGACGTGCTCTTGTTGGCCTTGGCCATCGCCAAGCCCGAGCGCGCCTTTCGCTTCGCCGCCTGGTGCTTGGCGGGCTCCGTCATCGGCGGCGTGATCGGCTACTACCTCGGCTTGGGTCTGTGGAGCTCCGTCGAGCCCCTGCTGATCCCCAAGGTCTTTAGCCAAGCGAAGTTCGACACCGTCACCGGCTGGTACCAGGAGTACGGCGTGATGATGGTCTTCGTCGCCGCGTTTACGCCGGTGCCCTACAAGGTCTTCACCATCGCGGCCGGCGTCTTCGAGCTCCCCTTGTTGCCCTTCATCGGGGCCTCCCTGATCGGCCGCGGCGCGCGCTTCTTTTTGGTGGCGCTCGTCGTGCGTCGCTACGGCGACAAGGCCCGCGAGTTCATCGACCGCCACTTCAACCGGCTGACGATCGTCTTCACCTTGCTGGTGGTCGCGGCGATCTTGGCCTTGAAGGTCCTTTAGCGCCGGCCTGCGTCGGGCCTAAAAGCGGCGCCAATGCGGCATCGCGCCGTGCGGGGCGCGAAAGTAGCGGGTCGGCGAGACGTAGTAGAAGTTCGAGACCCGGCTCGTGTACAGGCAGGCGTACTCCTCGAGCTGCGCGCCGAACAAGCTGGAGTCCTGGCGCTCGGCGAAGACCGAGCCCCAGTAGGGATTGAAGGCGGCGTCGACTTCGGCCGCGCGCGCACGCAACTGCTGGTCGAGATGCGCCGCGTGCTTGCGCAGGCGGTCGAAGCGTTGGCGCGCCCGCATGGCCCCTTGCTCGCTCATCTGCGTGGCCGCCAGCAGATCGCTGGCGCCCGCGTCGACCAAGGCCTCGGGCTTGATGGTCGAGACCACCCGTTGCAGGTGACGCTCGTGGGCGACGTCCTCGACCAGGCGATCACGCAGGATCGAGAGGGTCTGAATCTCGCGGATCGCCACCGCGTAGTCGTCGCGCACCGAGATCTCGTGCTCGAGGTCGTCCACCACCAGCGCCGTGCGCCAGCCCGAAGATTTCTTGGGCTGCACGATGTCCCCGTAGATGTGGTCGCCGACGTAGAGCACCGCGTCGGCCGGGACGCCCAAGGCCGTTTGCAGGCCATCGCGGTTGCCGCCTTGGTAGATGCGGTTTTTGAGCGGCGGCCCCTTGTGCTCGCCCACCACCGTGCCGTCGCGCCGCACCTCCAAAAAGGGCTGCCCCTCGCCAAAGAAGCCGGGCTTTTGCGCGCCGACGATCATCCAGTCGAAGTACTTCGTCCAATCCTCGTAGCTCGGCAGCCGACCGCCCAACAAGAAGGTCATGACCGCGTTCGAGTAGGGCGCGTAGGAGTTGGTCAGCAAAAAGACGCGCTTGCCGGCCGAGCGCAGCTTGTGAAGGGTCGGCGCGAGCTCGGGATCCTCGACGATGTACTCGGCTGGGTTCGCCTTGATCTTCGTTTTAATCGAGTCGTCTTGGTGCGCGAGATCGATGGCCTCGCGCACGTCGCGAAAGGCCTGCTCGTAGCTCGGGCGCGTCGCGTCGCTCCACAGCTGCGGCTCGTTGTCGATCAGGTGGACCAAGTTGGCAAAGAGCACGACCTCGGCCAACGAGAAGAGCGTGTCCACGTGGACGTAGCGCCCCTGCTCGCGGACGATGCGTTGCGCCCGGTACAGCCGCTTTCGTTCGTCGCGCGAGAGCTTCTCGAGGCCGTGGTAGACGCGGCCCACGTAGCCATGTCGATCCATCTTGAGCAGGTTGCCCAAGCGGGTGTCGAAGATGAGGCCGCGAACGGCGAACTCCGGGTCGGGTCGAACGCGACGGATCGCGTCCGGGTAGCCGCGCGCCTCGAGCTTTTCGACCGTGACCCGCAAGGACAGCTCGTCGAGCGCGGCTTGGCGGTAGCGCGCGAGCGTGTAGTCCATGTCGAAGCCGACGGCTTCGATCTGATCGAAGTCGAGGTCGCGGTTGGTGAAGATCCGGCGCGTCGGCGGGGCCGAGAGCTCATGGCCCAAGGTCCGAAGGACGCGCTGCAGGGGTTGGGGAAGTTCGTCGGCGATCGACACGGGGCTCGAGCCGAGGGATCTCGGCGTGCGGCGATCCTGCCCGGCCAGGGCCCGCAGGCCAACGCGCGTTTGACGCTCCCGCCGAGAGCAGCCCGTCGGAGCTGCCCCGCCCCCATGCAAAGCGCGCCGGACGCGGCATCTGAGAGGACGAGTGTAGCGAACATTACAAGATTGCTCGTTTTCGTGTGACGTCCTACAGTCCTGGCTGGATGGCCGTCGTAAAAAAGTCGCAGGACTCCAACACGGACGAAAAGCGCGTGCTCTGGCTCCTGCGCAAGGTGCCGCTGCTCGAGGGTCTCGGTCCGGAGCGCCTCGCTCAACTCGCCTCCGAAGTCGAGCTGCGCGAGATTCCGCGACGTCAGGTCATCTACTTGCCCGGCGATCCGGGCGACTCCGTCTACATCATCAACGGCGGGCGCGTGAAGTGCTCGAAGGTCACGCGCGACGGCAAAGAGCTGACCTTGGCCTATCGCGGTGCCGGTGAGCTCTTTGGTGAGCTGGCCGTCCTCGATGGCCTGCCCCGCGAAGAGATGGCCGAGGCCATGAAGAACGCGATGATCACCGTCGTGCCGCGCGAGATCCTCGAGGCCCTGCTGCTCGAAGACGCGAGCTTGTGTCTGCGCTTTTCGCAGATCGTCGGTCGCCGTCGCCGTCAGCTCGAGACCAAAATCGAGCATCTCGTCTTCCGCGACGTGCAAGCCAAGCTCGCAGCCTTGCTGCTCGAGCTCGGCGACGACTACGGCCAAGAGGTGCAAGACGGCATCCAGATCGGCGTCAAGATCACGCACCAAGAGATGGCGAACCTGATCGGCTCCACGCGCGAGACGATCAGCTTGACCCTGGCCCAGTTCAAAAAACGCGGGCTGCTCGACATGCGCGGCCGCTCGGTGGTCCTCGTCGACCTCGAGGGCATGCGCGCCGCGACCTGAAACTCGAAACCGAGCTTCAGGCTGCCGTCGGCGCCTCGCCACGCGCGAGCCGAATCGCCTCGAAAAAGCTCGTCGGATCCACGCGGCCGCTCCCCGCGATGTCTTTGGCCGTGCCGTGGTCGGGCGAGGTCCGCACGAAAGGCAAGCCCAAGGTCATGTTCACGCCGTCATGAAAGTGCACGAACTTGAAGGGGGCCAACCCTTGGTCGTGATACATGGCCACCACGCCGTCGAAGCGCCGCTGGGCGACCAAAGCCATGGCCGCGTCCGCCGGCAAGGGCCCCGCAAACTCGACCTCGGGGCGTAGACGGGCGAGCTCGGCGATCGCCGGCGCGATGATCTCGTCGTCCTCGCGCCCGAGCAGTCCGCCCTCGCCCGCGTGCGGGTTGAGCCCGCACACCGCCACCCGCGCGCGCTCGATGCCGAAGTCGTGGCGCAGCGCGTCGGCGAGGAGTCGACCCGCGCGCACGATGGCGGCCCGATCCAAGCGGCGCGGCACCTCGGCCAGCGGCAGGTGAATCGTAGCCAGGGTCAGTCGCAAGCGCGCGCCGATCATGGCCATGGCGAAGTCCTCGGTCCCGGCGCGCTCGGCCAGATACTCGGTGTGACCCGGGGTGTGCAGACCCTCCGCGCGGGCGACGGCCTTGTCGATCGGCGCGGTCACCAAGGCGCGGTGTTGCGCTCGGCCCTCGGCCGCGAGCACCAAGTCCACACCGCGCCGCAGCGCCTCGACCTGTCCGCCTTCGGCCGGGAAGTCCGCGAGCAGCTGCGCCTCGATCGCGGCCCGGCCCCGCGTCGCCCAGTCGTCGGCGATGCCCGCGGCCAAAGCGTCGAGGAAGGCCCGCCCAGCGACGACGAGGTCGCCCGGACGCAAGCGTCCCTCGGCCGCGGCTTTGAGCAGCAACTCGGGCCCGACCCCCGCGGGATCCCCCTGCGTCAAAACCAGGGGTCGCGGACCCACCGTGGGCCTCGCAGGCCGAGAAGCCGAGCTGTGCGTGGCGCTCACCGGAGGGAGAACCTACCATTGGCCCGTGCGCTCCGGCCTCCCTTCGTCCGCTCGCCCGCAGCGGCGAAGCCGTCGGCTCTCGTGGATCGCCTTGGCCACCGCCTTGCTGGTCGCGCCCAGCTTCGGCCAGGCTGCCCCGGGCTCTCAACCCAAGCCCCTGCCGGGCAAGACGAGTAGCGCGAGCTCCAAAAAGCAGCCGACAAAGAAGGCCGCGAAGGGCTCGACCAAGCCGCAAAATGCGGGAGGCAGCGCCATCCGTCCCGCGACCGTGGATGCCGCCAAGCTCCCGACCTTGGGGCACCCCACCGTGCAGCTCACGCGTCCTGCACCGCGCGGTCCCACCCT
>JAUIJR010000639.1 GCA_030431075.1 Polyangia bacterium
ACGACGTCGACCACGGGCAGCTCGATCCGGGGTCCACCTTCGAAGCCGTTTTCGAGCTCCTCGAGGGACAAGCGCAGCTGGGCGGCCAGGCGCGCGACCGGCCACTCTTCTTCGGCGGCCTCGGGGGGCATCATGCTCTCGTCGACATCGTCACCGGCGAGCGCTTGGCCTTGCTGCGCGACGATGAAGCCCTGGCGCTTGGGCGACTCGCCCACGTAGTACAAGAAGACTTGGCGCGGGAAGACCTGCGAGAGCATCAAGCTCAGGTCGGCGTTCTCTCGCCAAAAGGTGGCCGCGTCGTCGCCGACGATCGACCCGTGCATGCGCAGCATGACCAGCTGCGCTTCGGGGTGGCGGGTCAGCTCGAGGCGGGCGTCGAGGACGTTGCGCGCCTTGGCGATGAAGGTCTCCCCGATGATGCTGGCGAGCATCGTCGGGCGGAACATGTCGAAGGGGAAGAGGATCCCACCGTGACCGCGGGCTGCGTTCGTGTCGGACATGGTCTCGTGAACATACACGCTCATCCGGCGGGCATGACGGACAAAGACACCTGCCAAAGCTTCGCTTCGGCGTCGGGGACGAAACGTGAGAGCACCAACAAGGGGCCGTCTTTGAGGACGCAGCCTTCGTAGCTCCCCTCGGCGCCACGCGCGGGCATCGTCTCGAAGGCGCCACCGCTGCACAGCGAGCCCCAGCGCTCGGCCGCGTCGGCGAGGAGCTTGGCGGCCTCGCCCTCGCCGAGGTTCATCATGGTGAGCGCGACGACGCCCTCGCGCCCAAACTCGAGGCGGGCTTCGCGGCCCCCGAGCTCCGGCGCTTCGAGCATGTCGCAGACCCACCCGCGACCGTCGGGTCCGGGGTTGAGGCGCTGCGGATCACACCACTTTTGGGCTTGCACCGACACCGCCTTGCCCTCGACCCCCTCGCCCATCAAGGTCCACGCTTCGCCCAAGATCTCGGTCGCGCGGGTCCACTCGTCCGTGGGCGTGCGCGTGGGCAAGCGGGGATCGAACCAGCCGACCTCGTCGTCGTCGCGCGTCTCGCCCGGACGGCCGGCACCGACTGCATCGTCCCATGCGCACTCGGTGGCGCTGCGGCGGCCGCAGCGTGGGTCTTTGCGGTTGGCGCAGCCGGACTCGGCTGCGAGTGCGCAAAGACCGACCACGAGCGCCAAGGCCCGAGCGTGACGCGGCCGCGCCAGTGAGCGGTGGGCGAGGGCCGCCACGCACTCACAGTAGCGCGGATGTCCTTCGACGTCCGTCGCGCAGGGCCCTTCAGACGCGTCGCACACCATCGATCCAGCTTTGCGAACAGGCCCGCGAAGACCCGGCCATCCACAGCGCGTCGAAGGCCTCCTGGCCCTCGAGGCCGCGCAAGAGGGGATCGTCGAGATCGAAGAGGGCGGCATCGAAAGGCACGCCCACCCGCAGGCGGCCCGCGTGGGTCCAGCCGAGCGCGCGCCCGCCCCCAAGGGTCGCGGCGCCGGCGACCACGGCCGAGCTGGGCTGCGCCGCGTCGCCGAGGCAAAGCCGCGCCTGACGCAACAAGCGCAGGTTCATCTCGAGCGCCGAGCCTTCGAGCACGAGGTCGATGCGCGCATTGGAGTCGCTGCCCAAGGCGAGGCCGACGCCCCCCGCATGGAGACGATCTGCGAGCACGATGCCGTCCCCCAAATCGGCCTCGGTGCTCGGGCAGGCACAGACCTGCTGTCCGCGCAGGCGCTCGAAGTCGGCGTCCTCGAGGTGGATGGCGTGCACGGCCGTAAACCGACCGGGATCGTCGAGCAAGCCGCAGGCCTCGACGAGCCCGAGTGGCGTCAGCCCGTGCTCGGCCTGACACTCCTCGTTTTCTCGCACTTGCTCACTGATGTGCATGTGCACGGGGATGTCCGTCCCGGCTCGCCATCGCGCCAGCTGCTCGAGCGCGGGGCGGCCGACGGCACGCACCGAGTGCGGCGCGATCCCGATCCGCAGCTGGGGGTCCTCGCCTTCGCGCAGAGCCTCGACCCGCGCGAGAAAGTGCTCGAGCGAGGCGTCGCAAAAGCGGCGCTGCTCCGGCCGTGGCGGCAAGCCGGCCCCCGCACGCGCGTAGAAGACCTCGAGCAAGGTCAAACGCAAGCCGAGCTCGCGCGCGGCCGAGATCACGGCCTCCGACAAACGATGCGGCTGTGCGTAGGGGCGGCCTTCGGGGTCGTGATGCAGGTAGTGGAACTCGCCGACGCAGGTGATCCCCGACGCACGCATCTCGGCGAAGCAATCCCGGGTGAGGGTGTAGACCTCGTCGGGGTCGAGGCGAAGGGCCACGGCGTACATCGCGTCGCGCCAGGACCAAAAGCTGTTCGGGTCCGCCTCGCCGCGACGGTGGGTCTTGCCCCGGATCGCGCGCTGAAAGGCGTGGCTGTGGGCGTTGACCAGGCCCGGCATCACCAACACGCGCCCGAGCTCGCGCACGGGAAAGTCGAGCCCCGAGGGAT
>JAUIJR010000118.1 GCA_030431075.1 Polyangia bacterium
GGTGGTGTGAGGGCCAAGCGCCAGACAGCTGAAGGGCCCGGCCCCCTCAGCGCTTGAGCCCGCGGAACTCGAAGCTGACTTCGAGCTGCTCGTCCAAGGCGAGGAGTTTTTCGAAGTGCACGGCTTGGCCGCGCAGGGGCAAGCTGACGGGCACGGGGACGGCCCCTTCGCCGAGGGCACCGCCGGCGGCTTGTTTTTGGGCCTGCTCTTGGACCTCGGGGGTCACCGTCTCGATGTAGGCGACGGGGCCTTGGGGGATGGGGTTCGAGAGGTACTCGACGTGGCGCAAGTTGCCGCCGTAGCTGCGACGGCGGACCTTGGTCTCGTTCGGGGCATAGACGGTCCAGGCCACGTAGGTGCTCGGGACGTCGGCCGTGGGGAGGGTCGCTTCGAAGGTGCCCTTGCCCGAGTCGGCCACGGGCTTTCCGTTCTCGACGTAGACCACCTCGACTTCGAAGGCCGCGAGCGCGCCGCCCGTCGCTTGGCTGCGAACCAGCGGGATGAGGATGCGGCCGTCGGGGGCGCTGGCCGGTTGAACCGCACGGCCGCCGACCGAGGCACTCCACAGCTCGGCCTTGGCCGGCAAGGCCAGGCGCAAGAACTGCTTGCGGTTGTTGCGGACGCGGTAGGTGACCGAGGTCAGGCGGCGACCTTCGGGGGTCCACATGGTGCGCGCGCGGGCCTCGTCGAGCAGGGTCACGAGCACGTCGACGTCGTCGTGTTCTTGAACCAGCAGCGGCACCTCGGCCGCGTTGCTCAGGTACTTGTAGCCGAGCAGCACCGGCTGCTCGGTGATTCCCAAGATCGCCGCCGGCAAGGAGCGCACGTCGACCGGCGTCGCCGCGACCACCTTGCCGCTCGAGATCTCGAGGTTGCCGCGCGACTCGACGCCCAGCCAGCCCTTGGCGCGCTCGACCCCGAGGGGCTGGACGATCGGCGCGGCCAGATCGCCGCCCTCACTGCCGACCACGCGCTCCATCACCAGGGTCAAGGTGTAGTTGCCCTCGGCCGCGTAGTTGAGCAGCACCTCGAGCTTGCCCTTCTCGTCTTGCTTCCAGTCGCGCAAGCCGGTGCCCTGCACGTCGACCAAGGTCATGCCCTCGGGCACTTGGAACTCGAGCTTCTCTTTGCCCGCGAACAAGATGGTGTGCTCGACGGTGGTGGTCGCGCGCATCAGGCCATCGCTGATCCCCACCAGGGTGTAGACCTCGGCGTAGACCTGCGACTGTTGGGCGGCCGCTTGGGCCGCCTCGGGGATCTCGCGCTGCCACGAGACCATCAGCGTGCCCGTCGAGGGCAAGGTCGCCTCGACCTCGCGGAACTGGCCGGTCACCTTGTCGGACTGCAGGTGGGCGTTGGCCACCGTGAAGTCGAGGTTCTCGTCGGCCGGCACGCGCAAGGCGAGCTCGGTCGCGCCCGAGCCCGCGAGCTCGAAGGCGATCCGGCTCTGGCCGTTCTCGGTGGCCACGGAGGCGCCGAAGCTCAAGTCGAGATCGAAGGCGCCCTTGCGGTCGGTGATCAGGGTGTAAAAGCCATTCTCGATCACGATCGCGGCCTCCCGCTTGTCGATCGTCGCGGACTGCAGGGCCACCGTCGCCGGCAAGATCGGCACGCGAGCCCAGCCCTGGTTGCGGAGCACCTCCACACGCAAGGTCGCGTCGAACTTGGCGAATCGGGGCTCGCCGTCGACGATGAGGACCTCACCCTCGTAGCGGGCCGAGGACAAGGCGTGGTGGCGCGGCGGGTCTTCGGGCTTGTCGACCTGCGCTTTGGCCTTCTCGTACATCTGCAAGAACTCGTCGAGACCCATGACCACGCGCTCGGGCGGGTCTTGCATGCCGGTGCCGGCGAGGGCCAGCTGGGGCGTCAACAGGGCGAGGAGGAGAGGAAGGGTCAGGCGTTTCATGGTCCTTGCTTTCGTGGGGTCGCGGGCCTTCGGGCCCGGCGAAGAAGTTCAGGGGAGGCGCACACCTCGTTTGCGGCGTGCATCGATGCGAAGCACGAGGGTTTCGCCTTCGCGCAACAAGAGTCGTTGGTACAAGACGCGCTCGCCGACGGCGGGCACATGTACGGAGACGGCCGAGGCGCTCGCCACCGGTCCGGCCAAGGCGGCGTTGGGGTCCATGGCGGGGGCCGGCATGTCGGCCATCGGGGCTTCGGGCGCGGCCGTACTCTCGTTCGCCGCGCTCTTCTTGCCGCGGGCGCGTCGTGCCCCACCCCGCCGCGCGCGCGCCCGCTTGGGCGCCGCGCCGGGGAGCATGGTCACCGTCTCGGCGCTGGTGGTCCCGGCCAAGCTGATCCCCGCCGCGTCGCGATCGGCCGTCGGTGCAACATCCACCACGGCCGTGAAGTCTCGGCCCGTGGCGCCTTCGGGCGGCGGCGGGGCCGGCGGCGGAGGCTCGGCATTCGAGAGCTCGCTCCCGACGGCGGCGCCATCGGGCACGAGCAACTGGCCGTCGACGAAGTCGTCTTCGAAGTCGAAGACCATGACATCGCCGTCGGCCCCCCCTACATCCTCGTCTCCCTCTCCGTAGAACTCGCCGGCCTGCACGCCGGTGGCGGCGGTGTTTCCGGGCCGCCCTTCCGCTTCGCCCGTGATGTTGGCGCCCTGGAGCTGGTAGACGGCCTCCTCGGGGCCTCGCTCGCGCTCCATCGGCATGGAGGCCGAGCTCGGCGCCGAGCTCGGGGCGCTGCTGCGAGCCTTGCTCATCTTGCTGCGGCCCCAGCCGCGCGCGCGGCTCTTTTTGGGTTGTCGGCTTCGGTCTTCGCGCTCGACCTTGCGCTTCTTTTTTTCGGCGACCCGCGCGGAGCTGGAGCTCAGGCTCTGGTTGTAGACCTCTTGCTCCTTGGACTCGCTTTGCTCGAGCTTGGCGAGGCGCTTGCCGATGTCCTCGGCCTCTTTGTAGCGAAACTCGGCCTCCTCGTAGCGCCCCGCCGCCTCGAGTTGCTCGGCCTCTTTCGCCGCCTTCTCGAGCTCGACCTTGTCGTCGACCGCGCGCATCTGGGCCTGCTCACGGATCCGTCGGGTGGCGAGCGCCTCGCCCTCCCCTGACCGTTCTTCGTCTTTGTCGCCCGAGACGACGTCGAGGTTGGCTTGCAAACCCTCGATGTTCGAGTTCGAAGCACCCAAGCTGCCCAGCTCGTCGAGCTTTTGTTGGGCGAGCTCGAAGTCGTTGCGCATCCAGCCGTCGACCGCCTCGCGGTAGAGTTCGTCGGCGACCTGCACCTGGGTCGCGCCGGTCCCCAGGCCATAGGTGATGCCCTCACCTTTGGAGAAGTCGTCGACGCGATGCGCTTCGCCGACCTCGAGGCGATTGTCGAACTCGGGCGGCAAGTAGAGCTGCACGCGCGAGACGGCCACGGGGGCGTCGACCGAGAACAAGCTCAGCTCCCGCCTTTCCTTTTTCGACCAGGTCTCGGCGTCGCCGATGGCGATGACCTCGACCGGAAAGGAGAGCATGCCCTTGACGCTCTCGACCGAGCGAACGACGGGGATGCGCCAGGTGCCGTCGGCCTCGCGTGAAGGCGTCGCCGTCTCGCCGTTGACCCGCACGCCGAGCATCCGCATGCCCGCCGGCAGACTCACCCGCAGATGCGAGGCTCGCTCGTTGCGCACGTCGTAGCGCGCGTGGACCAAGCTGCGCCCCTCGTGGGTCGTGGCCACATCGTAGGCGGCGACGTCGACGACCAAGGGCGGGCCGGCGACGGGCTCGAAACGCAAGAGCCCAAACTCGCCGGCGCTACTGCCCTCGGCGCGAAAGGTCGCGGTCGCGTTGCCCTCGATCAACCCGGTCGCCCAGTCCGGCATCTCGGCCCGTGCGATGGCCGTCCACGCCGACAGTCGCGGCAAGACCTCGAGTTCTCCATCGCGGGCGATCTGCAAGAAGGTCTCGCTTCGCCACGCGCCTTCCAAGCTCAGCTGCGGCGCTCGCATCGAGGACTCGCCGCTGGCCGAGATCCCCTGGGTCCAGCGCAGCTCGAGATCGACGCGCCCCTCGGCCGGCTCTTGCAGCTCGACGACGATGCGATCGCCTTGGCGTGCCCACTCGCGCAGGTTCGGCCCCGCGAGCTCGAGGTCATTGCCCAAGCCGGCGGCCACGAAGCTCACGCGCTGGGTCTGGCCGCGCCGGATCATCCAGCTCAGCTGCGCACGGCCCCGCACTTCGGCGTCGCCAAAAGTCAGCCCCACCGCCGCGCGTCCCACCGCCTGGAGCGGCTCGACCCCGATTTGGGTCGGCGGCTCCACCCAGCGCAAGTTCAGCTGCTCGGCTCCCGTCTCCACCCCGGGGCGCTCGGCGTACCAAGTCAGACGCTCGCTTCGCAGCTCGAGTCGCGCCTCGGCCGGCGCGCCCTCGACGACGCGCACTCGACCGCGAACGGCCGGCATCATCTGCAGATCCAAGGGCGTGCGCGTGGCGTCGCCTTCGCGGGGGATGAAGGCGACCATCTCCACCCGCGCGCGTCCCCCTGCCTTCAGGCGGACCGCGACCTCCTCGCCGGCCGAGCTGCGGGTCACCCCGAGCTCGCGGCCGTCGACCCTAGCGGACTCCACGCGAGCCCCCGGAAGCGGCCCGAGCAAAGGCCCCGTCCACCAACCGCCCTCCACCGCACGAAGCTCCCAGGTCGCACGCACGCGAACGCCGTCGGGCCGGTACTCGATCTGCACATCCCGCGAGCTGGCCCAGGGGCCGGGCGGTGTCTCGGCCGGCTCCTCCCCCTCGGCGAGCGCGCGCAGCTCGGCCCAGCGATCGCCGTCGATCGAAACCTGCCGTGGACCTAGCTCGAACTCGACTCGCGCCGCCGCATCGATCTGAAACTCGGGATCGAGTTCCCCGCCCAACGCGGGCGGATCGGGGCTCGTCAGCAAAAAGGCGAGCGTGAGTGGAAAGGAGATCATGCCGACGGGCGAGCGGGAGCGAAAAAGCGGCCCCGTAGCCGGGGCCCAGCCCCTCGGCTCGAGCGCCCTAAAAACGGACCCGCCAAAGGCGGGCTTACACCTTCGACGCACGAGTGCCGCGAAGGTTCGACGATTCGCCGACAAAAGAGGTCTTCGGCACGTGGTCTTGCGCACGTGTAACGAAAGATGTTGCGGCGAGCTCCCGTTCGCTTTGCGAGCTGCGGCGGCATCGGCAGTCCACCGCCGCTCGACTCCTCCACCTAGGATCGAAGCCCACATTGTTCACGTGCCAGCCCCTCGGTAGCCTGCCCGCGATGAGTGAGACGACGACGCCCCCCGCCGACAAAAAAGCCAAGCGCGAGATGGGGATCATGGGGATCTTGGGCGTCGCCATCGGCATCGGCTGTCTGCTCATGGCCGCACTCGGGGCGCTCAACACCGCCTTCGACTGGGACTTGGTGCTTCGCATCTACGGGTCCGAAGTCGAGGTGCCCGACAGCTGGGATGTCGTGATCGGCGTCGCGGCCTTCGGCGTCTTACTGGTCGGCCTCACCTACTTTGGCCGCTTCGTCACCGGCAAGTTCAAGGACGCCAAGGGCAAGCCGCTGATCCGCGTGGGCATCATCGTCGCGGCCTTGGGTCTGCTCTTCTTGGTCGGCCGCGGTCTTCAGATCGTCGCGCTCACCAGCACCTACGGCAGCATGCTCGCCTACTACGCGACCGACGGAGACCTCGAGGACGTGAAGTCCGAGCTCGCCAAAGATCCCAAGCCCGAAGAACTCTCGGCCGCCGTCGGGCGGGCCGCGCAGTACGACAACGTCGAAGCCCTCAAGCTCCTCGTCGCGGCCGGGGCCCCCTTCAGCGATATCGACACCGACGAGGAGTACCGCTCGTGTGTCGTGGGTAACGGCGATGTCAGCTACGAGTTCTTGCAGGTGCTGATCGAGGCGGGGGCCAGCCCCGAGAACTGTCCCGCCCCCGACGAGGTCATCTTCAATCAGGTCACGCGCAGCCGCAACGACGACAGCGAGATCGCCAAGCGGGTGAAGCTGATCGCCGGTGCCGGCTTCCCGCTCGACGGTCACCCCGACTACAGCGACCAGACGGCGCTGGCCTTCGCGCTGCGCGAGCAGATGCCCGAGACGGCCGCCGCCTTGCAAGCGGCCGGGGCGAAGTGAGCCGGGTGGCCCCGGCGGGCCCCCCGAGCTATGGTCCAAAGGTGTCGCGCGCCGCGTTGTTCTCGATCGGACTCGCCAGCGTGGCGACCGCGTGCGAGAGCCCGCAGCTCGACCCCCTCGATCCCGGGGTCATCGGTGATGTCGCCAACGACCCCGGAGATGCCGTGGGCTCCAGCTACTCGGGCAGCTACAACTTCGAGGCCACTTCGCTGGATTGCGACTGCCCCTTGCTCGAGGCCGAGGACTTCCCCGGCGGTGGCGAGCCCCTCGGGCTCGAGCCCGGACAGCAGGTCGACCCCTGCGTCGAGATCGACACCTTTTACGGCCGCTCGGTCAGCGCGGGCGGGACCATCGAGCTGACTCAAAGCGACGGTATCGAGGTCTGGGAGAACTGGCTGCCCGTCATGACCGGCCCCGTCTACGCCGACGGCGACTTCGTGGTCGCGGGCTACGAGGACTTCTCCGAGACCTTCTTGAACGCCCAGGTCGTCAGTCGCATCGACGGACGCCACCTCGATGCCTCTCGCTTCACCGGCATCTTGCGCCAGCGCGTCATCGCCGAGCTGCCGGGGCTCAGCTTGGACTGCCGCGCCTCGCACCAAGTCGACGCCATGCGCATCGACGATGTAGCGCAGTGAATCTCAGCCCGCGCGCAAACGGGCCGCGTAGGCGCGCCCGAGCTTCTCGGCGTTGACGCGTCGATCGGCGCTGCGCTGTGTCTGCTGCTCTTTGGTCAGCGGCCCCTCGCTTTCGATGTCGGGCACCCGCACCTTGATGACGGCGGTCGCTTCATCGCCCGCGATCATCAAAACGTCGTAGATCTTCTCGCGAAAGAAGGCCGGGCAGTCGCCCGCCTGCAGGTCGACGGGCGCGCCATGGCCGATCTTCTCCATCGTCTCGAAGTCTTCGACAAAGCTTGCCACCCCTTTTTCGGTACTCCTCTTGACCTCGAGAAGGATCAGCGGAGTCGTCCCGCCGTCCGCCAAGGCGCACAGACCCTTCGAAGGGTTGGGCTGCAGGTGCAGCTTGGGATCGTCCACCCCCAGGACCTCTTTGTAGGTCTCGAGCCCCAGCAAGCAGGGGTCCGTGAACCAAGGGTCGAAGCTGCAGCGGCCACCGTCGGCGGCTGCGCCCCCCTCTTCCGAGGCCGGTGCCGGCTCGGCCTCGCCGGTGGGTGCGCTCGAGTCGGCCGCCGGAGCAGCACCGGGCTCCGGAACGCCGGCGGCGTCGGCCCCATCCGCATCATCGGAGTCACAGGCGAGCGCGAGGGCGCATGAGCAGGCGAGCGCGAGACGCAGGGCGAGCTTGGTCACGCGCCGATGGTGTCAATCACGCACGCGCATCGCAAGGCCTCGCCATCCCCCTACTCCAGCGCGACGTAGCGTGCCCGCGTCACCTTGCGCTCGGTGACCGAGACGGGCACCTGCGTCGAAAAGACGACCGTCTTGCCGTCGGCGAGCACCCGCGGCGCGGCGTCGCGAACTTCGCTCCCGGAGCTCAGCTCGGCCGGGTCGCAGCCCCAACGTGGCGCCGGCTCGTCGCGCCCCTCTTCATCGATGGGGGGCCAACAGTACATGTTTGCGATGCGGCTGCCGGTCGGCGTGTCTTCGACCCACGCCACGCGCAAGGCATTGCCCTCGAGGTCCGACCAAACTCCGATCTGCCGCGCCCGGCCCTCTCGTCGCAGCTCGGTCATCTCCGGCGCGACCGGATGAGTCCCCATCGCCGTCACCGTCCGCGTCGCGTCGAGGCCCTGGCTCGCGTCGAGGTGAATCAACCACGAGCCACCGCCCGGTCGCTCGAGCACCAGCACCAAGTCCCGACGCGCCCGCGCGCCATCGATCTCGAGCGTGGGGGCCACCGAGACGGCCAGCTGCGAGATCCTCACGCGGTAGGGCGGCGCGTTCTCGTTGCGCCAATGCTCGGGCGGCGTCCACGACCACCAGCGCTCGCTCGCATCCAAGCGCCCAAAGACCACGAGGTCGTCGCCGGTCGAGGACTGCGCCCGTGCCCGCGCGACCACCGTTTGTGCGTCGAGCCACCGTAGGTCCTCGAGCGCGTAGTCGGGCAAGGGCGGAAACTCGACCAGCGGCGCGTCCGTCCCCGGCGCGTAGATCCGCACCCAGCTCGAGCCACCGTCGCTCGCCACTCGCGCGAGCTTACCGTCGGCCCGCGGTTCACCGGCATCGGTCTCGTCCGCACGCAAGGCGGGCAGCTCTCCCCGCTCGACGATGCGGGGGGCCGCAGGCGGGCCCTCACCCGCCGCCTCCGGCGAAGGCTCGAGGCCCCAGATCCGCGGCGCGTCGAAACGCGTGTCGACCAACCACGCGTCGCCGCGCTCGGCCACGCGCAAGTAGGGCTTGGCGTTGACGGCGAACTCGGTGACGAGCGCAGCCGGCTCTCCTTGCCAGCGGTGCAAGACCAGCGCGTTCCCCAAGGCGTAGTCCAAGCTGATCGCGTCGAAGCTCTTCAAGCTGACGCTGCGCGAGACCAAGAGCGCCCCCCCGGCGGCCAAGGGCACGATGCCCCCCGACCAGCCGGCCCCATCTTCGGTGGGCGGAATCTCGACCACGGCCACGCCCTCTTCGCGCAAGCGTGCATCGACGTCGCCGTACACCCGCGTCGCCAGCTCGTCGAGGCTGGCCGTGCGCTCGACCATGTGCAGCCCATCCTCGAGCCGCTCTTGGAGCTGAATCTCCTCGAGCGAAGGATTGTGGGTGAGCGCCTCGCGGTCTGGACGCAAACGGGGCTGCGCGTACAAGGCTTCGAGCGCACCGATCCCCTCGGCCACCACCACGCCCGAAGCGCGCGCGCCGTAGCTGAAGATGCTGTGGTCCTCGTCGAGCTGCGAAAAGTCCCCCACCGCGACGGCCACCCAAGCCGGCTCCATCTCGCGCGGCGGCCCTTCTCGCGGATCGAAGCCGGCCGCCTCCAGCTCCACCGGCATCTCGAAGACCACATGCCCCACGCCGCGCTCGTCGGCCAGACGCACGACCTGCTGCGGCAAGCTCAGGCCTTCGAGCGCATCGGACTCGAGCGCATCGATCGCCGCAACCCGCCACCCCTCGAGCGTGTTGGCCTCCACCTCGAAACCTCCCCGCCGCACCAACTCCGCCGCGTCCCGGTCTTGCGTCTGCAACACCAACATGACCCGCGCCGGGTCCTCGGGCTGCCCCACCGCCTCCTCCAAACTCACCGTCCCCACCGCCGCCGCCACCCCGGCCACCGCCACGCCCACCAACAACCAGACGCCCCCACGCCGACTCGCATCGAGGGCCCTGGCGTCACTTGCGCGGCTGTTGTCGGCTCCCACCGCCCCCATCTTGGCACGAAGCGAGCGCCGAGCCCGTAGCCTGTGGAGAAATCACGCCGGAACGCCTCGGGCTCGCCACGTGAGTCCCACGCGCGACGGTCCATTGGCGAGCCTCGTCGTATCGACGGCGCGCGAGGCCCCTGGATCCTCCGCCAGCGGCCGACTAACTTGCCAACGCCGATGTCGCGCCTCGAGCCCTTCGCCGACGAGATCTGGACGGTCACCCGCGAGCTTCGCTTTTACGGGGTCGAGACGGGCTCGCGGATGACGGTGGTGCGCCTGCGCCCGGGCGAGTTGTTCGTGCACTCCCCCGGTCCCCTCGACGACGCGCTCCAAGAAGAGCTCGC
The DNA here is from genome assembly GCA_030431075.1 of Polyangia bacterium. Taxonomy (GTDB): domain Bacteria; phylum Myxococcota_A; class Polyangia; order Nannocystales; family Nannocystaceae; genus JAUIJR01. The sequence continues at coordinate 9,736 of JAUIJR010000118.1, forward strand.
CGCGCTCGGGCGCGTCGTGGCCGTCGTCGCCCCGAGTTCTTTTCATCACCTTCACGTCCTCGAGTGGCAAGCCGCCTACCCCGAGGCAAAGCTGGGCGGCTGCCCCGACCTGATGAAAAAGCGCGACGATGTCAGCTTCGACGTCGTCCTCGGTGACACCCCCGAGCCCGAGTGGGCGGGCGTGCTCGAGCAAGTCCACTTCGCCGCCCGCACGATGGAAGACGAGGTCGTCTTTTTCGACCCCCGCTCGCGCACCCTGATCTGCTGCGACGCCGTCTTCAACCTCTGCGCCCACGAGCGCCGCTTCACCCGCTTCACCGCCTTCATGCTCGCCATCCGCAAACCCGGCGCCACCTGGCTCGAGCACCTCATGATGCGAAAGCACCGCAAAGCCGGCCGCGAACAAGTCGACCGCATGCTCGCCTGGCCGATCCAAAGCATCGTCCTCAGCCACGGCCCCCTCATCCACGCCGACGGCCGCGAAGTCCTCCGCAACGCCTACGCCTGGCTCTGAGCTGCGCCAGAAAACGCCCGGAATTCGGGCGTTTTTCCCTCGGCAGGTCGAGTTTGGAGAAAAAACGCCCGAATTTCGGGCGTTTTTGGGGCGGCGGGCGGCGGCGGGCGGCGGCGGCGGCGGGCCAGTGTCAGCCTATGGAGGCTTTGGTGGCGGCGGCGACGCCGTTGGCGAGGATGCGGAGGCCCGCGCCGTACTCGGGGAGTTGGTTGGCGTCGCGTTGGGCGATCCAGCGGGGGTGGTTCTCGGGATAGAGGTAGGCCTCGGGGTGGGGCATGAGGCCGAAGATGCGGCCGCTCTCGTCGCACAAGGCGGCGGCGCCGTCGCGGGAGCCGTTGGGGTTGGCGGGCCAGGCTTCGGTGGCTTGGCCGGCGGCGTCGCAGTAGCGAAGGGGGATGAGGTGCGCGGCTTCGAGGGCGGCGCGGGTGGCCTCATCTTGGAAGATCAGGCGGCCTTCGGCGTGGCGGCTGGGGCATTCGATTCGCTCGAGGCCGCGGGTCCACACGCAGGGGCTTTCGGGGTCGGCCACCATCTCGACCCATGCGTCGCGATAGCCTCGCTTTTCGTTCTCCACCAAGCTGGCTTGGGGGGCGGCGAGGCCCGAGCCGGGGCTGCGCCCGCGGGCCGGCAAGATGCCGAGCTTGACCATCGTCTGAAAGCCGTTGCACATGCCGATGGCCAGGCCGCCGCGATCGACGAAGGCAGCCAGGGACTCGCCGAGGCGGTGGCGCAGACGGTTCGCGTAGACGCGGCCCGAGGCCACGTGATCGCCGAAAGAAAAGCCGCCGATGAAGGCCACGATATGGGCGCGGTCCAGCGGCGCGGTGCCCTCGGCCAGCAAGTTGCCGACGTGGACTTGCGAGACCTTGCAGCCGAGCATCTCGAAGCCGGCCGTCGTCTCGGCTTCGCAGTTGAGGCCGTAGCCGGTCATCACCAGGACCTCGACTTCGGCGCAGAGGGCCGGGTCGAGCTGGGGGAAGTGTTGGAGCATCGACTCAGAGGCCACGAAGTCCTCCTTGGAAGGCGGCGAGCAGCTCGCTTCGCGTGAGCGTCGAGGCCCCCGAGGGAAGTTGGAGTTCCAGTTTCGGTTCAGCCGCCGCGGACGGAGCGGTCACCTCGCCGAGCTCGACCACGCCGCCGAGCGAGGCGAAGGCCGTGCGAATCGCCTCGACCTCCCCGGCTTTGCAAGTCAGCACGATGCGGCCCGTGCTCTCGGCGAACATGGCCGCGGCCGCCGTGCAGCGCAGCTGATTCAGGTCGACCGACAGCCCAAACTCACTCGCCATCACGATGTGGGCCAAGGCCACGCTCAGGCCGCCGAGGCCCACCGCGTGCGCGCTGCGGACCTTGCCTTGGTCGCGCAGCTCGCAAAAGGCGGCGTAGCGCTTCGCGTTGCGCTCCAGATCCGTGTGCGGGACGCCCTCGAAGTGCAGCTTGCGGTGGCGCTCCCACTCGCTGGCGCCCAGTTCTTCTTCGGTCTCGCCGATCAGCAGCAAGCGGTCGCCCGCGGCGCGGCTTTCGAGGGTGAGCGCCTGGCGAACGTCCGGCATCTGGCCCATCACCGAGACCAACAAGGTCGGCGGGATCGAGATCTTGACGCCGTCGAGGTAGGCGTCGTTCTTCATCGAGTCCTTGCCGCTGATCAGGGGCACGCCATAGGTCCGACAGGCGGCGTCGAGGCCCTGACAGCAGCGCACCAGCTGCGCGAGCTTGTGGGCGCCATCTGGCGTCTTGTCCGACACGATCGGATCGGGCCAACAAAAGTTGTCGAGGGCCGAGAGGCGGTCGTAGCGGGCGCCGGCACAAAGCACGCGGCGCACGGCCTCGTCGACACAAGCGCGGGCCATCGCATCGGTGTCGAGGTCGCTCAAAAAGGGATGGATGCCCTCGGCCAAGACCACGCCTTCGTTTCGACGGTGGCGCGCGCGCATCACCGTCGCGGTGGCGGGCACGGCTTGGCTCGCGCCGACGAAGGGCTTGACCACGCTCAGGCCCTTGACCTCGTGGTCGTAGTGGCGCGCGCGCTCCTCCCCGCTGGCCAGGTTGGGGCGCGCGAGCATGGCGAGAAGCTCTTCGCGCGCGTCGAAGCTCGGCGGCGAGACGGGCGCGCGCGGGGGCGGATTCCAGGTCGCTTCGAGCACCGGCAAGGGGACGCCCTCGTGCAAGAAGTCCATGGGCAAGTCGGCGACTTCGAGCTCGCCGTGGCGCACCACGAATCGACCGGAGTCGGTGAAGCGTCCGAGCACCGAGGCCTCGACCTCGAGTTTTTCGGCCAGGGCCATGAAGGCCTCTAGATTCTCGTCGGGTACGGCCAGGCTCATGCGCTCTTGGGCCTCGGAGATCAAAATCTCCCAGGGCTGCAAGCCCGGGTATTTGAGCGGCGCTTTGGCCAAGTCGAGCTCGGCGCCGTTGGTGGCCTCGGCCATCTCGCCGATCGAGCTCGACAAGCCCCCGGCTCCGTTGTCGGTGAGCGAGGAGTAAAGGCCCAGCTCGCGCGCTTCGCTCAGCATGTCCCACATCATCTTTTGGGTGATGGGGTCGCCGATCTGCACCGCTTGCACCGGCGAGCTCTCGTCGAGCTGCGCGCTCGAGAAGGTCGCGCCGTGAATGCCGTCTTTGCCGATCCGGCCGCCCACCATGACGATGTGGTCACCGACCTTCGCCCGCTTTTCGTGGGTCGGGTGCCCGGCGCTCTCGACCGGCATCACGGCCACCGTGCCGCAGTAGACCAGCGGCTTGCCGGCGAAGCGGTCGTCGAAGCGCTCGAAGCCACGGCTGTAGGGGATGCCCGAGTGGTTGCCGCCGTCGACGACGCCTTCGTGGACGCCGTCGCGGATCCGACGCGGGTGCATCAAACCTTTGGGCAGCTTGCCTTGGTAGCGCGGGTCGCCGAAGCAGTAGCCCCACACGTTCGTGAGCAGGTCCGCGCCGAGCCCGGTACCGAAGCTGTCTCGATTCACGCCGACGATGCCGGTCATCGCCCCGCCGTAGGGGTCGAGGGCCGAGGGCGAATTGTGGGTCTCGACTTTGTAGACGAGGTGGTCGGCGTCGGTGAAACGCACCACGCCGGCGTTGTCGTGAAAGACCGAGACCAA
>JAUIJR010000640.1 GCA_030431075.1 Polyangia bacterium
CCGAGAACTTCAAGCGACGCAGCGCCCGGGCGAGTCCGCCGTCGTAGGGGTAGAGCGCTTCGATGTCGCCGACGCGCCGCGACTCGATCGGCAAGCGGCCGAGGTCGACCCGACAGGCCCGACAAAGGGGCACCTCGGGGTCGTCGGTGAGGAGGCATTCACAGGCCACACAGATGTCGGGGAAGAGGAGTTCAGCGAGCACATCTCCCACTCGTCCACACGCGCGCGGCCTTGCATGAATCTCGTGGATCCAAAGGCCTCAGATTGGGAGATCGCTGGGGATCGCGTCCCCGACGCCGTGGAATTGCCTCCCCAAAAAAATGTGCAGACCTTGCCAAAGTCTTTGTGGGCTTCGATCCAGGTCACCGAAATCACTAGGAAAAAGTGCTCTTTGACAAAAACTTGACGGCCGCGAAAAAACTCGGGCGCGCCCGTAGCCAAGCTCGAGAAGACGCGTCAAAACAAAAGAAGGAGGCACCCCATGAGCTTGCCCCACGTACCTTGTCGAGTTGGTGATGTCGTGATCGCCGGGACCTATCGGGTTTCACCCGAGGCTCTCGCCGACCATGCTCGTTCTGTTTCACAGGCCGCGGCCCTCGCAACCCCGGGGGCGATGCCCCGCTCCATGCGAGGGGGGCAGCTGCAAGGGAGTCTGGAGGCCGGACGTGTTCCGGCCGCCCTCTTGGTCTCCAGCGCAGTTGCCCGGCTCACTTCAGTCGGGCTTTTTCGTAGCTACCAAGTCCGGGTGGCCCACACCGGGCGCGCACGCTTGCTGAGCGCGCCGGCCCTGGGGGAGCCCGTGACGGCCGTAGCCACGGTGCGCTACCGCAGCAGCCGCCAAGGCGTCACGCACGTGACCTTCTTGGTCGAGGTGCGGCGCCGCAACGGCGAAGTGGCCACCCGCTTCGAGCTCGGCTTGGACCTCCAAGCTCAGCGGGACGACAGCCCCACCGAAGACCGGACCCTCCACGCCGCCTGAGCCATCAGGCGACGAGGACCCGCCCCGAATCGCGTTCCATCGCGAGGGGGTGTTCGTCCCTCGAGCAAAGAAAAAGGCAGCCTGTGTGGCTGCCTTTTTTCGTTTGCGCGAACCGCCTAGCCCGGCGGCACGAAGCCCTGGCAGGCGAGGTCGATGTTGTCGCGCAGGGCCGTCTCAATCGCGGTGGGGACCATCTGGGGGCCGTTGCACACGTTCGAGGTGGCGCCGTTGTTCATGTAGAGCATCGACGCGAAGTCGTACAGGCGGGTGGCGTGGTAGCCCTCGATGGGGGCGCCGCAGCTGCGGGGTTGGCCGCAGAAGTTCTGGCCGCCGTTGGCGTTGGGGTCTCCGGCCACGACGATCGCCGCCACGCCTTTTTCGTCGCCGCCTTTGAGGGTCACGAAGTTGTCGTAGAGATCCGACACCGCCTGGGGCGTCACCGTGCAGCCGAGGCCGCAGGTGTTGCCCATGGAGTTGTCGTAGGCGCCGTAGTCGTCGACGTCCGTGATCAGCACCAACAAGAGCAGCGCGTCCGTGCGCAAAAAGCCCGTCGTGTCGCCGACCAGCAGCTGCGAGGCGTTCGTCAGGACGTGCTCGCAGCCCACGGGGACTCCCGAGGGGGCCACGCGGGGCGCTGCTTCGCTAAAGGCCGCTTGGATCTCCGCCGAGCTCATCTCGGTCGAGTCGAACCAGGGGTTCGCGCCGGCCCAGCTCAAGCCGGTGATGAAGTTCGGCGAGTTGTCGTTGGTCACGCCGATTCGGTACTCGATGTCGTCGCAGTTCACCTCTTCGAGGGCCTCGACCACGCGGTTGAAGGCTTGGGAGGCGACCAAGGCGTTGATCTCTTCGCTCATCGAGCCCGAGCCGTCGATGGCGAAGAGCACGTCGATGGCGCTGCAGCCGTCGATATTGCACGCGCCGCCGTCCGTGCCCGTCTCCATCGAGTCGAGGATGGGCCCCGTCGTAGTCTCGGTCGAGTCCGTCGACTCCCCGCTCGAGCTCGTATCGGTCGAGGCGGAAGAGGAGGACGACGACGAGGCCGAGCCTTCTTCTTCGTCTTCGGTGCTGGCGAAGCCGGTCGCCTGGCTGTTCTCGTCGACGCAGGTGTCGGACAAGCAGGTCAGGCCCGGGTCGCAACCGCCGCCGCCGGTGCAAGGGCAACTCTCGGCGCCGACCTTGCACGAGTTGCAGGCCGACATGTTCATCGTGATTCCACCCAAGGCGCCGAGGGCCAAGGTGGAGACCAATAGTGCAGACAAACGCATCGCCGCAGATCCTAGCAAATTGCCGGGCCGGTCGCGGGGCCGGACGATCGGGATCCGAGGGGCGCTAGGCGTGGTGGTAGGGGTGACCGGCCAAGATGGTGCCGGCGCGGTAGAGCTGCTCGACCAGCACCAGGCGGGCGATGCGGTGGGGAAAGGTGAGCGCAGACAAGGAGAGCACGCGCTGGGCCGCCTTGCGGTCCT
>JAUIJR010000641.1 GCA_030431075.1 Polyangia bacterium
GGGGTCTCTTGGCCATAGACGTGCATCGCCTTGGTTCGCAGGTGCCGACATAGGGGCCGACGCGGGGGCATCTCGGGGTGGGGCATGGCGTTCTCAGGCGGGGAGTTCGAGGCCGCTCGCGCGGTGGAGGGCGTGACGCAAGGCGCCGCGGGCGGCGGGGACTTTGTAGGCGTTGCCGGTCATGGGCCGCGCGGGGGCCAAGGCGAGCTCGGCCGTGCGGGCGAAGAGCTCGACGCTCGGCTTTTGGCCGACGAGCTTGGCCTCGGCTTCGCTGGCCCGCCAAGGTAGGGGCGCGACGTGACCGAGCACGATGCGGGCGTGACGGATGGTGCCGCCCTCGAGGCGCAAGGCGACGGCCGCTTCGACCAAGGGCCAGTCGTGCGACTGCTTCTCGCGCAAGGCGAAGTAGGCCGAGCGCGCGCCGGCCTCCGGGGTCGGCAAGATCAGGTGGGTCAGGACTTCGCCCGGCGCGAGTCGATGCTCGCGGCTCGGGTCCTCGGCCGGGCCGACGAAGAGCTCGTCGAGGGGCATCTCGCGGGGCGACTCGCCGTGGATCCGGACCCGCGCGTCGAGGGCCATGGCCGGCGTCGCCAAGCTCGAGGGGTGCACGTAAAAGGCGGGGCCGCCCCCCAAGATCGCGTGGTAGCGATTGTCGCCGCTGATGGCCAAGCACAGGTCGCCGCCCTTTTTGAGGCAGACCAGCTCGCGGTCTCGGTAGTACCAACAGCGGGGGCGTTGCAGCAGGTTGCCGCCCAAGGTGGCCATGTTGCGGATCGAGGGCGTGGCGGCTTGTCCGGCCGCTTCGGCCAAGGCGGCGTAGGGGCCCGAGAGGATGGGCGACTCGGCCAGCTGGCTCAGGGTCGAGAGCGCCCCGAGCTCGAGGCCGTCGGCGCCGGCGGTGGCGGCCCGCAGCGAGAGCCCCGTCTCGCCTTCGATGCGACGCAGCTCGACGAGCGCGTCGGGGGCGGGGAGGCCCTCTTTGAGGTGGTCGAGGATGTCGAGGCCCGCGCCGCGGGGGGCGGCCTTGGGGGCACCATCGACGAGGGCTTTGCGGGCCTCGTCCAAGGAGCGGGGACGTAGCAAGGAGAAGTTCTTCACGGTTGGCTCCCTTCGAGTCGGGCGAGGGCATCGAGTACTCGCGCGGGGGTGATCGGCAAGCTGCGCACGTGCACACCGAGGGCGTCGCCGACCGCGTTGGCGATGGCCGCCGCCGTCGGGATCGTCGCCGGTTCGCCGATGCCGATGGCCCCGGTGCTGTTGTTGCCGGTGGCCACCTCCGTCAGCTCGATGTCGATCTCGGGCAGGTCGGCTGCGCCGAGGATCTTGTAGCTCTCGAGGTTGGCGTTGAGCATGCGTCCGCTGTCCGGATCCATGATCCGCTCTTCCATCAGCGCGTAGCTGCAGCCCAAGATGACGCCGCCGTTGATCTGTGAGCGCACGCTGAGCGCGTTCATCACCCGCCCACAGTCGTGGACCGCGAGCACCCGGGTGCAGCGGACCAGGCCGGTCCAGGTGTCGACCTCGACCTCGGCGAACTGCACGCCGGCGATCTGGTAGTTACGCCCACCCAAAAAGGCCATCGGATGATTGCCGTAGGTGCCCGGACGCGAGCGGGTCGCCGCGATGCCGCTCTCGGACATCTCGGCGCACAGGGCTTCGAAGCTCAGCGCGCCGCCGGGGCTGCGCACGCCGCCTTCGCGTTGCCACTCGAGCTTGGCGATGGGGGTCTCGAGGACCTTGGCCGCGATCTCGAGCAGCTCGGCCTTGACGGCCTCGGCCGCGTTGCGCACGGCCGGTGTGACCGTCGAGGTGGTCTGCGATCCGCCGCTGCCCGTGCCCGGGCCGAGACGGCTGTCGCCCAAGCTGACCCCGACCTCGCTGGGCTTGCGCCCCAGCACCTCGCCGGCCACCTGGGCCATCAAGGTGGTGATGCCGCCGCCGATGTCCTGGAGGCCATTGATCACCTCGACCTGGCCGGACTTGTCGACGCGCACGGTGACCTCGGCGCCGGGGTGACCAAAGTCGCCCCAGATCGAGCTCGCCATGCCGACGCCGCGTCGCAGGCGTCGCTTCGCCTTGCGTCCGGCCTTGGAGGCCGCGCGGGCCTTCGCCCAGCCAAAGCGCTCGCGTCCGCTTCGCATCTGGTGCAGGCGCACGGGGTGTTGGTCGTGGGCCAAGCGCAGCTCGATGGGATCGATGTCGATCTGCCGTGCCAGCTCGTCGAGCGCGGACTCGATGGCGAAGGCGCCTTGCGGATGGCCCGGCGCGCGAAAGGCCGTGGCCGGCCCCGCGTGGGTGAAGACGTCGGCCGACTCGACCAGCCGGTTGGGGCACTTGGTGTAGATGGCGAAGGCGTTGCGACCCACACCAGCGCCGGTGCCCGTGCCGCCCGAGCCGATCGCGTCGACGTGAATCGCCGTGAGTCGGCCCTTGGC
>JAUIJR010000642.1 GCA_030431075.1 Polyangia bacterium
AAGCCGCCCTTGACGCGAGCGGTGATGTTGCCGACGACGGTCTCGTCGCCTTCCATCGCGCTTTGGATCTGGTCCCAGACCTTGCGCTTGCGGGCCTTGTCCTTGGACAGGATCACGAGGCCGTTGTTGTCCTCGGCGTTCTCGAGGAGCACCTCGATCTCGTCGCCCACTTTGACGGTGAGTTCGCCTTCTTCGTCGACGAATTCCCGCAGCGGGACCTGTCCTTCGGCCTTGAGGCCGACGTCCACCACGGCGTTCTCGCCGATGATGTCGACGACGATGCCCTTGATGATGGAGCCTTCTTTGATTTCGGTGGTATCGCGGAAGCTCTGCTCGAGCATCGCCGCGAAGTCGTTGGGTTGAGTCATGATCGGGTTGTTGTCTCTTTCCAGCTGCGGAGGTGATCGAAGCCGAGCCCGAAACCCTGCTTCGATGGGTCGGGAGCGCCCTTTTATGGGTCGCGCCCTCCCCCCGAGCGTCGGCGGAAGGTAGGGGAGCCCTTTGTGGGCGTCAAGCGGGCTTTGCGTGCGTCGAAGCGCGTTCGACCCCGCGCCAGAGCCCGGTGTGGCGGCTCACGCCCGGGCCGCGCCGGCCCGCACCTGATCCAAGATGGCCTGCACCACCTCGTCGGCGCTCAGGCGGGTCGAATCGAGGGCGGTCGCGTCGGCGGCCTGGGACAAGGGGGCGACCTCGCGTCCCGAGTCTCGGGCGTCGCGGCGGGCCAGGTCCTCGGCCACCGCGTCGAGGGAGGGCGCCTCGGGACCTTTGCGGGCCACGAGCTCGGCGTGCCGGCGCTGGGCGCGAGCGCCCGGTTGGGCCGTCAAAAAGAACTTGTGCGGGGCATCGGGGAACACGACGGTCCCCATGTCGCGCCCCTCGGCCACGCAGCCTTTGGCGGCGAGCGCGCGCTGGATGTCCAATAGTCCGTCTCGCACGGGCGGATGGGCCGAGACCTGGCTGGCGCCCTCCGAGATCTCCGGGCTGCGAATCTCTTTGGTCACCGCCTCTTCGCCGACAAAGACCCCCTGCGGGCTCTCGGGCGAGGGCGCGGGCACGAAGCGGATCGGGAAGTCCTGGGTCAAGGCGCCGAGGGCCTGCGCATCGCTCCAGTCCACCCCTTTGCGCTTCGCCACCAGGGCCAGGGCCCGGTAGATGGCCCCGGTGTCCAGCAAGGGCAGTCCCAGCGCGGCGGCCACCCGGCGGGCGACGGTCGTCTTGCCGGCGCCGGCCGGTCCATCGATGGCGACGATCAAAGGTCGCGCGGCGTCCGAGGGCTCCGACATCCGGCGGAGGATAGACCAGGGGCGGCGCCAGGGGAACGCGCCTTCAGCTCCGCCGGCGCGCGCTTTCGCCGGTGCGAGCGCCGCCGCGATCGCCCCGCGCTCCCGAGCCGGCCGCCCCCCGCTCGCTGGGGCCGCGCGCATCGCCGCTTGACCCTGCCCGGCCAAGTCCGGCAGCGTTTCGCCCGTGACTGCGCCCCGCCCGAGCGCCCGAAGCTCTCGCCTCGCGCGGGCCCTCGTGGCCATCGCCTTCGCCGCGCCCCTTTCGGGCTGCGTCTTGGTCAAGCCCTCGCAGCGCGCCTACTTGGCCACGCCCGAGATGGATCCGAGCACCGGGGCCGAAGAGCACACCTTTCATAGCCATGTCGAAGCGGCCCGGGAAGGCGCCTTCGGAGGCCACGGCACCCAAGGGGGCGGGTGCGGCTGCGGCTGAGGGCGGGCTTTGGGAGCCGGCGCCCCCGCGCGCTGGCCGGCCTGGGCCTGGCCCTGCTCGCCTTGCTCGCCCTCGCGCGCCCCTGGGGCAGCGCGGCCGTGGCCGGTGACCGCGTCACCATGCGCGGCAACTACTACCGCGAGGCCTCGACCCGGGTGCTCGCGCCTTCGATCACCTTTCGCAAGGAGCTGCCGGACGAGCGCGTCGCCCTCGAGGTCGACTACCTGCTCGACGCGATCAGCTCGGCCTCGATCGGGGCCGGCGCCGAGGTCTTGGGCGGCGACGTGGTCTTCACCGAGCTGCGCCACGAGACCACCGCGCGCGTCAGCTCCAAGCTCGACAACTGGGCCTTTGGCGGCTTTTTTCGCTACTCCACCGAGACCGACTACCGCGCCCGCGTCTTCGGCGTGAACTTGGCCCGCGAGCTGTGGAAAAAGAACGTCAGCGTCTCGGCGAGCTACTCGGCGAACTTCGACTCGGTCTACCGCATCGTCCCCGGCACCAGCGACGAAGACCGCCGCCGCCCCTGGACCTCGAGCGGCGACACCAACTTGCTGCAGGTGCACTACCTGGGCTTGGGCTGGACGCAGAGTTTTCACAAGACCGTGCTCGCCGGCGTCGGCCTCGAAGGCATCTACGCGCGCGGCCCTCAAGACAACCCCTACCGCCGGGTGGTCAACGCCGACAACGAGCGCCATCCCCTCTTGCGCCGCCGCATC
>JAUIJR010000643.1 GCA_030431075.1 Polyangia bacterium
CACCGAGTCCAGCAAGCGACGCCAGACACCCTCGGCCTCTTGGGGCTGGACGAGCACCTCTTCGAGCAAGGTGGCCAAGCGGCGCAAGAGCTCGGCGCGGACCTGGTCATCGACGGCCAACTGGGCGCGCTTGTGGAGCACGCCGCGTAGCTCGTCGTGATGGCCGAGGCGCACCAGGGCGTCGTCCAAGATGGCCCACGCGGCGTCGAGGTCGTCGCGCATGTCGAGGGCCTCGCGGCAGGCGGCCACGGCCGACTCGGGGGCCTCGGCGGCCAAGTGCACGCGCCCGGCCCACACGAGCAAGGCGATGCGACGATCCTCGTCGTTGGCGAGGCGCTCGGAGGCGGCGGCCTTGCTCAGCAGATCGGCCAAGGCGCCCGGGCGGCCCTCGCCCAGCTGACGCAAACGCGTGTCGAGCTCTTCGAGGTCACCGAGCGGTCCCGGCTCTTGCAGCGCGCGGCCCAAGATGCGCAGCTGGTGGGTCTGCGCTTCGTCGGAGCCGGCGAACTTGTCGGCCAATGTGCGAAAGAGGCCGTGCCGGTCGGCGGGGTCCTCTTCGACCGAGAGCTTCCATTCGAGCACGACCACCTGGCGCTGCACGTTGCCTTGCGCCTCGTAGATGGGCTCGAGGATCTCGAAGATCCGGCGTCGCAGACCCGAGCGTTTCTCGGCGAGCTGCTCGAGCGCCATGATGGCCTCGGGCGAGTTGGGCTCCTCGGCGATCATCGCGTCGAGGGTGTCGAGGGCGCCCTCGGGCTCGTCCATCGTCTGGTCTTGGAGCTCGGCGATCTGCAGCGAGATCATCTGCCGCGAGCCGCGGTCCGTCGTGCGCGCGAGGCGGTCGCGGTAAAGATCGAGCAGCTCCTCCCAGCGCTCGGCTTGGGCCGTGACTTGCTCGAGTTGCGCGCGCGCGCTGGCGTGCTCGGGATCGACCTCCAAGATGCGCTGGTAGGCACGCGCGGCCTCCTCGGGCTCGACCAAGGTGTCGCGGGCGACGTTGGCCAAGCGCATGAGGATGTCGACCTGGCGCGACTCGTCCAAGCTCGCGTCCACGTCGCGCCAGTAGGCCTCGACGAGCTCTTTCCACATGCCGGCGCGGGTGAGCGCCGACTCGAGGGCCGCGAAGGCGCGACTGTCGTCGGGCTGGGCGTTGACCAAGCGCTCGTACAAAGGCACGGCGCGGGCCGGCTTGCGCAGAGTCTGGGCCCACATGTCGCCGGCCTCGCGGACCACGGCGAGCACCTCGTCGCGGTCGTCGGTGGCCGCGTCGCCTTGCACGTACTCGGTCAACAGCTCGGCGTAGCGCTCGTCTTGCTCGAGCACCGAGGCCAGGCGATGCAGCTGGTCGCGCACGTGGCGGTTGCCCGGCTGCTCGCGAAAGACGCGGGCGTAGCCGTCGAAGGCGCCGCTGAGATCCTCGAGTTGGTCCTCTTGCAGCTGCGCGATGCGAAGCAGCAGCTTGACCCGGTCTTCGGGGTCGTGGGCCTCGGCCAAACGGATCTCTTGGATGTGGATCAGGCGACGCCAGTCCCCCACCCCCGCGAACACGGGCTCGAGCATGTCGGCCGCGCGCACGCGCATGGCCGGGTCTTCGAGGTAGCGATCGAGGTCCGCCCCGTCGACGGCGCGCGAGGGGTTCAAACGCACGGCCGTACCCAGGTGGCGGATGCCCTCCTCGGGGTCTTCGAGCTGCTCGCCGAAAAGCCGCCCCAAGCGCAGGTGCGTGTCGACCAAGGCCGCGCCGCTCAGACCCGCGAGTTTGGCGTTGAGGTGCGCGGCCAGCTCGCGAAAGCGGCCCGTGCTCTCGTACAAAGGCTCGATGACCGCGACGACATCGGCGCGCTGCATGCCCTGCTCGGAGACCCGCTGGTACAGCTCGATGGCCCGCTCGGACTCGTCGAGCTTGGTGCGGTGGATCTCGGCCGCGCGGATCAAAAGGCCGTCGCGGGCCGAAGGGCTCGACTCGCGCTCGGCCGAGCGAACGAGCAGCTCGGCCAAGGCGCGATGGTCCTCACCGCGCAGATAGATCTGCTCGAGGGCCGTGACCGCCTCTTTGTCGCCCGGGGCGAGCTCGTGCACGCGCAAGAAGGCCTGCTTGGCCGTCTCGAGGTCACCGATCCGCTCGAGGGCAGCCCCGCCCATGCGACGCAGCACTCGCTGCTGCAACTCGGCGTCGAGGATGTGGTCCACCGTGCGCTGGTAGGCCTCGACCAGGGTCTCGGCGCGCTCGGGCTTTTCGCCGAGGCGCTCGACTTGCTCGAGGATCTCGGCGAGCTCAGGCTGATCACCGGCTTCGATCATCGCCTCGCACAGGACGCGGAAGGCCCGCTCCTCGTCTTGGAGGCGCTCTTCTTGGGTCTTGGCCACGGCCAAGAGGGCCTGCAGGCGCCGGCGGCCCGAGGGCTGCTTGCGGGCTTGGAGCTCTTGGAGC
>JAUIJR010000644.1 GCA_030431075.1 Polyangia bacterium
GCTGGCCAGGGCCGGGTCGTGGTCGGCCAAGATCGGTTGGAGCAGGCCGTGCACCGCGATGGCCGACAGCGGGGTCTTGAGGCTGGGCTTCCAGATCACCGGGTCGCCGCAGATCAGGGCCAAAGCTGCGTTCCAACTCCACACCGCGACGGGAAAGTTGAAAGCCGAGATGCAAAGCACCGGGCCCAGCGGGTGCCATTGCTCGTACATGCGGTGGCCCGGGCGCTCCGAGTGCATCGTGCGGCCGCCGATGCTGCGCGACATGCCGGTGGCGAAGTCACAGATGTCGATCATCTCTTGGACCTCGCCGAGGGCCTCTTGGTAGTTCTTGCCCGACTCCAAGCTGACGATCTTCGAGAGCGTCGCTTTGTGTTCGCGCAGGCGCTCGGCCATGCGGCGGACCAGCTCACCGCGCAGCGGGCCCGGGACTTCGCGCAGGGCTTCGAAGCTCTTTTGGGCCGAGGCCACCGCCGCGTCCGCGTCGGCCGCGTCCATCATCGGCAAGCTGCAGATCTCGGCGCCCGTCGAGGGGTTCTCGACGCGCAGGGCGTCGCCTTTGGGGGGCGTGGGCAGTCCGAGGGCGTCGAAGAGCGCGGCGTGCGTGGCCATGACGCGGGAGTGTACATCCCTGCGTCGGGCGCGGGCCCACGCTCGCTCGGCGCCGAAAGCTTCGCTCAGCCCGCCGGCGCTTCGATCGCGCTGGGGCTGCCGATCTCGTTCGGCTTGGCGGCGCACTTGCCCTCGACGCACAGGCAGCTGCCGCCGCAGTCGAGGGTGCCGCCGCGGCACTCGAGGGTGCAGACCGTGTCGTCACCGCAACGCGGCGCCGTCTCGGCGCGACCGCAAGTGGCGGGATGGCAGCAACCTTGGGGCACGCAGTCCGCGTCGCTGCTGCAGTCGGCCTCGCTCATGATGAGGCCGTCGGCGTTGGGGGTCGGCGCGGCTCCCGTGTCCGTGGCTGGCTCGGGATCGGGCGTGGGCTCGCCTTCGTCGGCCGGCGGCGCCGCCGTCGTCGGGGGCTCGGGCTCTGGCTCGGCGACCGCTCCCGTGCCCGCGCTCGTCGCCGGCGTCGCTGCACCTTCGCCCGCCGAGGCGGCATTGCTCGCCGACTGCGACTCGCAAGCGAGGCTCACGAGCGCGAGGGCGAGACCGAGGGCGCCGGGGAATCGGCGACTCACTGCGAGGCCATCTCGGCCGAGGCGTCGGCCTGGCTCGGCGCGTTGCCCCAGATGATGAAGGCCACGGTGGCGAAGCCGAGGACGACGAGGAACAAGCCGCCGACGATGATGCTCGACGGGTTCAGCTCTTGACGCGGATCGTAGGCGTCGCTCATGGCGCGCAGTGTACGGTTTCGGCTCCAAAAAGCGAGAGCTACCGGCACCGAGGGCTGCGCTGCGATCGCCGCGCCGAAGGGCCGCCCGAGCGCTTGACCGGTGGCCGCCGCGCGGGCATCCTCCCATCAGTGACTGACAGTCAGTCAGCTTCGTCCCGACGGGCGCGTCTAGCGCGTTCCACGGAGAAGGCGCCGACCAAGCGCGAGCTTCGGCGCGCCCAGCTGCTCGCGGCGGCCCGCAAGCTCTTTTTGGCGCGGGGCTTCGAGCAAAGCAGCGTCTCGGCCATCGTGGCCGAGGCCGGCGTCGCCCAGGGCACCTTTTATCTCTACTTCAAGACCAAGCACGCCGTGCTGCCGCACCTGCGCCTCGAGGTGCTGCACGCCTACTTGAGCGCGTGGGATCACGCCGTCGAAGGCGAGGCCGAAGCGCCGGCCGACGCCCGCTTGGTTGCCGGCTTGGCCGCGGTGCGCGACGCCGTCTCCGCACAGCGCGATCTCGTGCGGATGCTGCGGCAGGCCAGCTCCTCGACCGAGCAACAAGAGGTGTGGCTCGAGGGGCGCCGCCAGATGGCCGAGCCTTTGTGCGCGCTGATCCGCGAGGGTGTCGAGGACGGCAGCTTTCGCTGCGACGACGCCTGGCTCGCGGCCCAGCTCTCCTTGTCGCTGCTCGACGATCTTCTCTACGAGGCGATGGAGTACGAGCGGCCCGCGCCCTTGCCCCAGACCTTCGCCCACGGCGCTCGCTTTTTGCTGCGGGCCCTTCGCAACGACGAGGCCCGCGTCACGGCCCTCGTCCCCCTCCCCGCCTGAACCCCGCGCCCAACGGCCAACGAGATTCCCATGACTACGAGCGGCTATCGATCCGTGTTTCGCCCCGACCTCTTCGCCGATCAGGTCATCGTCGTCACCGGCGGTGGCAGCGGCATCGGCCGTTGCACCGCGCACGAGCTCGCCGCTTTGGGCGCGCACGTGGTGCTGATCGGCCGCAAGGTCGAAAAGCTCGAGCGCGTGGGCGCCGAGATCGCCGAGGACGGCGGGCGCAGCTCGCACTACAGCGTCGACATCCGCGACGAGGAGGGCGTGC
>JAUIJR010000119.1 GCA_030431075.1 Polyangia bacterium
TTTGTCGGATCTTTCCTGAGCCTTGCCCTTTCGCTGGGCCTGAGCGCCTGCGCGGATGATGGAAGCGCCGAGGACGGCGAGACCAGCAGCAGCGAGGCCAGCGAGGCCAGCGAGGCCGGTGAAGGCGAGAGCGGAGAAGAGTCGGGCGAGACGACGGGCGAGCCGGGGGAGTGTCCGGCGCCCTTCGAGTCGATGGAGCCCAACGCCGATCCGCCGCCCCCCTATGTCGAGTGCGCCTTGGCGAAGCCCTGCGATGCGGTGAGTTTCGACCTGGATGCGAGCGCCACCACCGGGGGTGAAGACGAGCTTCAAAACGCGGAGGCGCTGACCTGCGTGTTGGAGGCTCTCGATGCCGGAACCATCGGCGAGTACAGCTTTACCGTGAGCTCCTACATCTCGAGCGAGACCGTGGTGGTGCGGGTCTACGTCGACGGCCACATGGAGTGGTCCGTCGACGGCGTCTTCGACAGCGCCTGGTGGGCCTCGCGTAGCCCGGGGGCCCTCGACGCGAGCTACGACTTCGCGGCCTGCGACGGCATGAGCGACTGGGACGGCGTGTGGGCCTGCGTCCGCATGGGCTTCGGCGCTTGCGAGATGTGGGACGAACGCGTCGACGAGTGTCCCGCCTGATAGATACATCACCTGCGCAGATGCCGGGCTGGCATCCGGGGGGCGATTTCAATAGCGTGGCACCGGATGCTGGAGATCGTCGACGAGGGGCTCGGTGACGAGCCGGTAATGCACATTCGTCTGATCGGTGCGGTGACGATGGAGGAGTCGCGGGGCTTTTTTGATCGCATGGCCGAGCGCGACCGGCACGGTGGGATCCCGAAGGTCTTCATGATCTGGGACTCGACCGAGGCCCGCATGCCCTCGCTCGAGGTGCTCAAGGCCTGGGCCGACTGGTCGAACGAGAACAAGGAGATGACGGCGCGTCGATGCCATGCGCTCGTGCACGTCATCCCCAACGCGGCCGTGCGCGGCGCGCTCAAATTCACCTCGAAGCTGGCGCCGATGCCTTGCCCCGTGCATGTGACCCGCACCCTGGACGACGCCAAGTCGCTGGTGGCCGGCTTGTTGGCGGCGCTCCCCGATCGCTAGCGGGGTGTTCGGGCTGCGCCTTCGCTAGGGGCGCGGGACCATCAGCTCGACTTCGATGCGCTCATTTTGGGCACGACCTTCGGCCGTGTCGTTGCTCGCCAGCGGGAGGTCGGCCCCCTTGGAGGCGACGGCAAAGTCGTCGGGGCCGAGGCCGTGCGCGCGCAGGGCCTCGTCGAGGGCTTGGCTGCGCGCGTCGGTACGGGCGCGGCGCTCGGGGAGGGGGCCCTCGCTGCTGGTGTGGAACGAAAATCGCAAAGGCGCGGGGCAACGCCGACCGAGCGCGGCGATCTCGTCCGCCATGGTCGCGTCGATCTCGGCGTGGCCCTCGACCAAGGCGAGCGCATCTTCGCGGCAGCGCTGGGCCTCTTTGCGATCGACCAAGGCACCCGCCGAGAATGTGTAGGGGTCGGGGAGGCGCTCGCCCAGGGCCGCCAGTGCGGCGCGGTCGGCCTCGAGGATCACACCGTGGATGGTGAGCTCGGTGCCGCGTAGCTCGACGGCGCCGGGGTCGACCAGCAGCAGCGCATCCAACATCAGCTCGAGCGTGGGGGCGTAGCTCTCGCGGGTCGGGCCAGCGGCGGCGAAGAGGTCACGGCCGTCGATGGCCCGGAACACCGGCCGCGCGCGCGCCTCGATCTGGCGGCGGGTCTCCATGCTGGGGATCTGGCCGCGCGCCACCAGCTTGGCGCCTTGGCGCTCGAAGCTGAGCTCGCGGTCGCGCCAGGCGGGGGCAGGGGCTTCGGCGCTCGGGAGTTCGGTCCCGGCCTCGCGCGCGGCCGGCGGGGGCGGCTCCGCGCTGCGAGAACACGAAAGCCCGAAAGCGATGGCCAGTGGCCAACACCCTCGGGCTTTGACGCGAAGCGACATGCTCATTCCATGTCGAAGGCTTCGGCGAAGATGCCGTCCATCTCGTCGACCTCCGAGACGTCGAGGGCCATCTCCCCGATCGAGTCCTCGGGCAGGCCCATGCCCACGGCGACCTTGCGCAGGTAGGCGTCCTCGGCGAAGTCGAGCTCGTCGTCGGCGTCGTGCACGGCGCAGACCATCTCGAGCACCTTGCGCTTGTCCTCGTCCTCGAGCTCCGCGAGGCCGGAGGCCGTGGCCGAGACGTCGAAGGCCGCGGGGGAGAAGGCGTTCATCTGGGCGCGCTGCGCCTCGGGAAGCTCTTCGCTACCGACGAGCTTGCACAAGAGGCGCTCGATGGCCGCCACCTCCTCGCCCTCGAGGCGCTTGTCGGCGTAGGCGGCTCCCAACAACAGGTTCGTGATGCTCTCGACGTGCTCTTTCATGGCCGTTGACTCGGCGGGAGTGTAACGCGAGTCGGGGCGGGGTGGGGCAACGTCGCCGGGGGATGGACTGCGCGCCCGCGCGGGCCTGTGCGGCGGCGCAGGGGCAGTCGGATCGCCGCGTTGCCGCTGGGGCCGGGGCCGGGGTATCACGGGGCGATGGCGCAAGCGCTGCCCGAGGTGCTGGTCGAGCTGCCCGAGGGGGCCGAGCTCGGCGAGAGCGGCGAGCGCCTCGAGGCCTTGTCCCGGCGACTCGGTTACAGCTTCGAGCGGCCGGCCTTGTTGCGCGTGGCGCTGACGGTGGGTTCGTGGGCGAACGAAAACCGCGACGCCGGTTGGCCCTCGAACGCCTGCCTCGAGTTCTTTGGGGACGCGGTCTTGGACCTGGTCGTCTCTTATGCCCTGTGGCGCCGCTTTCCGACCCTGGCCGAAGGTGCACTCACCCGCTTGCGGGCCTCGGTCGTGCGCACCGAGAGTCTGGCCGAGGCCGCGCGCGCCCTCGACCTCGGCGGCGACTTGTGGGTGGGCAAGGGCGACGAAGCGGAGGCGCGCGAGCGGGTCGGCACCTTGGCCGACGCCTTCGAGGCCGTGGTCGGGGCCGTCTATCTCGATGCACGCGCGGCCGACCGCGATCCGATCAGCGCCATCGAGGCCGTCTTCGCGCTGACCTTGGGCGACAAGGTCATGTCGATGGCGCCGGAGGACGGCCAGGACCCCAAAAGCCGCTTGCAGCAGCTGGCACAGGCGCGTTTTCGGCGGACGCCGGTCTACGAGGCCCTCGGCGAGCCGCCACCGCCTCAAGATCCGCACTGGCGGGTGCGGGTGCTCTTGCCGGCCGAAGACGGGTCGGACGAGCGCGAGCTCGGGCGCGGCGAGGGACGCAGCTTGCGGGCGGCCGAGCGGGCCGCGGCGCGCAAGGCCCTCGGACTGCTGGAAAGCGAGACGACCGAGGACTGAGGCTCAGCCCTCGCGCATCTTGAGCCACATGCTCACCGACTGAATGGTGAGCAGGCCCGCGCTGCGGGTGAGGTCCACACGATCGTCGGCGCCGATCTCGATGCCCGCGAGCTCCAGGGCCAAGCGCGGCAGGATATGGGTGGCCAGGGCCTCGGCCGTGTCGTCGACGCCGAGCGCACGGGTGGCGGAGTCCAAGGCCTCGCGCACCGCCGGGACGAGCTTTTCTTCGCCGTCGAGGAGGTGGCGCTTCGCCCAGGCCAGGTCCTCGGCCGTCAGCGGCGTGAAGCGCTCGGGGCCGGCGGGAACCAGGCGCTGCACCAAGGCCGTGCGCAGCAGGTCGCCGAGGCGCAGGCGCTCCGGTTGGTCGACGCGGGTCACCCACACCGGATCGATGCCGAAGGCGCGGGGGTCGAAACAAAGCTGTGCGAGCGCTCCGGCCTCGCGCACCCGTGCGGTGGCCAAGGCCAGGTCTTTGCGCCGCGCGATTGGCCGGCGCTGGGTCTCGGAGTTCTGCACCGGCAGCTCGGGGTACATGGCCGAGGTCGCGCGCAAGGTGGGGCCCCAGGGGCGGTCGAGCAGGGAGCCGACCTTGTCCAGCGAGACCCGACCTTCGCGGTGTAGGGCCAAGCTGGCCGCACGCAGCTTCGACAAGGGGCCGTAGGCGTAGCGAAAGAGCTTGCGGACGCCCGCGCGCTCCATGGCCATGACCAGGCGCGGCGTGGCCGTGTCGTCTTCTTCGCTGCCGCGCAGCAGCTCGAGGGCCAGGCCCAAGGTCGCCTGCGCTTGGTGGATGGCGCGCGCTTGGCCCTCGGCGTCGCCCGGCTCCATGCGCTGCGCGATCATCAGCTCGTTGACCAGCAACAAGAACTCGCGGCTGCGCTCGCCGTGCGCGCCCGGGTCGAGCTGGCTCATCACGCGACGCAGCAGGTCGCCGCCGTCGCGCCAGTGGATCGGCAGCTCGGTGACGGAGACCGAAGGCGGCGGATCCAGATCCGCCGGGTCTTCGGGCGCGACCTCGGCGCGCGAGAGCGGCGCAAACAGGCGCATCGCGTCTTCGAGGGTGGGGAATCCCAGGTCGGCGAGCCGGCCCATGCGCCAGCGGTAGAGCTCTTCTTCGCTTTGGCTGTGCAGGCCGTACTTGATCTGCGAGAGCATCTTGCGGCCCTCTTCGAGGTTGTCGTCGTACAGGTGCCGCAAGATGCGAAGGGCGGCGCGGCCGAAGGCATCGTCGGGGACGCCGACGATGAAAAAGCCGTCGGGGCTCTCCCAGGTGTGCAGGTCGCCCATGTGGTCGCGGATGACTCCGGCGGACTGATCGTCTTCGGGATCGATCTCGGCGACGGCGGTGGCGGGGGCCAAGGCGAGGACCCACATCTCGGGGTCCATCTCGTACATCGTCTCGATCAGGTCGCCGCGCGGCGCGTCGGCCGTGTTGCGGTGATCGGCGATGGCCAAGAGCCAGCCGCGCGCCTCGAGCATGTCGACGCGGTCGCCCTTCCACGCGCACAGATCCAGCACCCCGGTGAGCTGCTCGGGTGTCGCGTGCGGCAAGACGAGGTCGAGCCGCTCTTCGCGCTGCAAGCTGCGCAGCATCAAGGTGAAGGGCTGCACCGGCAAGGCGGCGACGATCTCGGCCACGTCGTCGCGCAGCTCGAGCACGAGGGGGTCTTCGATCAGCGCGGCGATCTCGGCCGGGCCGAGATTGGCGAGGCCGGCGTCGGAGGTCTTGTCGAGCTGGGACATCGTGGCGGCCGCCCAGCGACGGGCGAGGCGGTAGAGTGGGGTGCGCGGCAGCGAAGCGCAAGCGTCTGCGCGCGGGGCAAGGCCGGGCTATGCTGCGCGCCCGTGGCCGGTCTTCGCCCCAAGGACCCGCGCATCGCCGAAGCCCTGGGCAAGCTCGGGCCGGTGCTCGTCCGCGTGCGTGCTGCCCTCGAGCTGGCCGGGGACACGCCGCTCGCGGTGCACCTGGCGGTCTCGGGGGGACCCGACTCCATGTGCGCTTTGGCCTTGCTGGAGATGAGCGCTGCGCGCCATCGACTCGCGCTGAGCGTGGGGCATGTCGACCACGGCTTGCGCCCGAACTCGGCCCGCGAAGCGGAGCTGGTCGAGGCGGCCGCGCAGGCGCGAGGGCTGCCTTTTCGCTGCACCCGGGTGTCGCTCGAGGCGGGACCGGGCCTGCCGGCGCGGGCCCGGGAGGCCCGCTACGCCGCCTTGGAGGCGCAAGCGCAGGGTCTCGGCGCCCGGGTCTTGGGGCTGGGTCACACCGCCACCGATCAGGCCGAGACCTTGCTCATGCACCTGACGCGCGGCTGTGGCCTCGATGGGCTCGCCGGCATGCCCGAGTTCGACGGCCGGCGCCTTCGCCCCTTGTTGGGCCTGAGCCGCGCGCAGACCCGAGCGCTGTGCGAGCAGATGGGCCTGGCCTTCGCCGAGGACCCCAGCAACGAGGACACAGCCCATCTGCGCGTCGAGATCCGCGAGGCGCTGCTGCCTCGCTTGCGCGCACGCAACCCGCGGGTCGAGGAGGCCTTCGCGCGGGCCGCCGGCGCCGCCGCCGATGCGGACGCCGCGATCGCCTGGTGGGTGCAACGGGAGTACGCCGCGCGGCGTAGGCCCGAAGGTGAGCACGATCTCACCGACTACGCGGCCCTCCCGAGGGCGCTTCGTACCCGCTGGCTGCGCTGCATCGCGCAGGCGGCCGGGGTCGAGAGCGACGCATTTTCTGCCCGCAACGTGGAGGCCATCGATCGGGCGCTGCTCGAGGACCTCCACGCGGGCCGCGGCGTCACCCCACGGCGCTGGGACCTGCCGGGCGGCGCGCGAGTCGAAGTGCGCCGCGGGCGGATCTGCGTGCGTGCCCGGGCCGAAAAGGGCGCTGCGGGCCCGGCGCAGGGCCTTTGACCCCCCCACACAGCGCGGCTATGCTGCCGCCATGCCTCCCGGATGCCCCCGGGAGGCTTTTTCCCCATTTACGGACCCGTGAAGCAGCAGACCAAAACCCTCTTGGTGTGGGCCGTCCTCATTTTGGCGGTCGTCGGCTTGGCGCACATGTTCAGCCGATCGCAGCAGGTCTCGCAGCGGACCTACGCGGAGTTCGTACGCGACGTCGAGGACAACGCCGTCGAATTCAAAGACACGGTCTTGGACATCAAGCTCCACAAGACCTCCGTCGACATCGCCTACGAGCAAGGCGGCCGCGCCTTCGAGGTGGTCGGCCCGGCCGGCGACGAGCTGTTCAAGCTCCTGAGCGACAAGCACATCAACTACAAAGTCGAACCCCAAGAAGAGGGCATCTTCTTGCAGTTCGCCGTCATGTGGCTGCCACTCATCTTGCTGGTGGTGATCATGATGATGTTCTTGAGACAGATGCAAGCCGGCGGCGGCAAAGCGATGAGCTTTGGCAAGTCGCGGGCGCGCCTGCTCAACGAACACACCCAAAAGGTCACCTTCAAGGACGTCGCCGGCATCGAAGAGGCCCGCGCCGAGTGCGAGGAGATCATCGACTTCCTGCGCGACACGCGAAAGTACCTGCGCGTGGGCGGCCGCATCCCCAAGGGCGTGCTGCTCATGGGCCCCCCCGGCACGGGCAAGACCCTGCTGGCCCGCGCCATCGCCGGTGAGGCGGGCGTGGCCTTCTTCAGCATCTCGGGCTCCGACTTCGTCGAGATGTTTGTGGGCGTGGGCGCCAGCCGCGTGCGCGACTTGTTCGAGCAGGGCAAGAAGAACGCCCCCTGCATCATCTTCATCGACGAGATCGACGCCGTCGGCCGCCATCGTGGCGCCGGCTTGGGCGGCGGTCACGACGAGCGCGAGCAGACCCTCAATCAGCTCCTGGTCGAGATGGACGGCTTCGAGGGCAACGACGGCGTCATCTTGGTGGCCGCCACCAACCGCCCCGACGTGCTCGACCCCGCCTTGTTGCGTCCCGGTCGCTTCGACCGCCGCATCGTGGTGGGCTTGCCCGACCTGCGTGGCCGCGAGGCCATCTTGAAGGTCCACACCCGCAAGACCCCGCTCAGCGAAGACGTCGACTTGGCCCGCATCGCGCGCGGTACCCCGGGCTTTTCGGGCGCAGACCTCGAGAACCTGGTCAACGAGGCCGCCTTGCTGGCCGCCCGCGACAACCGCGACCGCGTCTCCGGTCACGACCTCGAGCACGCCAAAGACAAGGTCATGATGGGCGCCGAGCGCCGCAACGTGCACATCTCCGAGCGCGAGAAGCGGGTCACCGCCTGGCACGAGGCGGGGCACACCCTCATCGCCAGCTTGTTGCCCAAGGGCATCATCGACCCGGTGCACAAGGTCAGCATCATCCCGCGTGGCCAGGCCCTGGGCGTCACCCACCTGCTGCCCGAGCAAGAGCGCTTGAGCCTGAGCTCCGAGAACGCCCGCGGCATGATCGCCATGCTCATGGGCGGCCGCATCGCCGAGGAGCTGGCCTTCGACGGCCAAAAGACCACCGGCGCTGGCGACGACATCCAAAAGGCGACCAACATCGCCCGCAAGATGGTCTGCGAGTGGGGCATGAGCGAGAAGCTCGGGCCCATGACCTTTGGCTCGACCGAGTCCGAGCCCTTTTTGGGCCGCGACCTGGGGCGCACCAAGAACTACTCCGAGGCGACGGCCCAGGCCATCGACCAAGAGGTGCACGACATCATCGGCAGCGAGTACCGCCGCGCCACCGAGCTGCTGCGCCAAAACTACGCCGGGCTCGAGTCCGTGGCCGTGGCCCTGATCGAGCGCGAGGTTCTCGACGCCGAAGAGGTCGCCGCCTTGCTGCGCGGCGAGAAACTGGGCCCTCCGGCCCGCCCGCAGACCAGCTCGCTGCCCACCGTCGCCGAGCCCAGCAAGGCCGCCGAGTCCGGCGAGTCCAGCCAAGCCCGCGCGCCGGGCTTCCCCAGCGCCGAGCCGGCCTGAGGCCCGCGCCGACATCCGCTTGCCCGAAGCCCAGGCCTCGCCTAGGCTTCTCTTGATGTCGCACTCGTTGCGCGCCACCACGACCACCACCACCCGATGGGGCGGTGGAGTCTTCGTGCGCGCGTGAACGAATCGGCGACGAAGACACGACCCGCCCGGAACCGGCGGGTCGCGGTCGATATGCATCGACGTCGTCTCCTCCGGTCTTCGGGCCCACGAGGAGACGAAACGATGAACGCAGCCCAATCACCCGCCCCGAGTTCCAACGCCGCCCGCTTGGGCCCCAACGACCACCGCAGCGTCGGTGGCCAGCTGGACCTCTTTTCTTTTCACGACGAAGCCCCCGGGATGGTCTTTTGGCACCCGCGCGGCTTTGCCTTGTTCCGACGCCTCGAAGCCGCCGCCCGCCAGCTGCTCGAAGCCCAGGGCTACGCCGAGATCCGTACTCCGCAGGTGATGCGCGTGCCGGTGTGGGAGGCCAGCGGACACTGGCGGCACTTTCGTTCGGGGATGATGGAGCTGGGGCTCGACAAGGTGCCCGCCGCCCTCAAGCCGGTGAGCTGCCCGGGGCACCTCATGGTCGCGGGACGTCGGCCGCCCTCGCACCGTGAGCTGCCTTTGCGCCTGGCCGAGTTCGGCGTGGTCCATCGCAACGAAGCGAGCGGGAGCTTGCAAGGGCTGCTGCGCTTGCGGCAGTTCACGCAAGACGACGGGCACATCTTGTGCGCCGACGACGAACAGGCCCGAGAAGAGGTCGCCCGCTTTTGCGCCGCCTTGCCGGCCTTCTATGGGGCCTTTGGGTTCGAGGGCCTCGACGTGGCCTTGTCGACGCGGCCGCGCGAACACGCAGGCTCGCTGGAGCAGTGGGCGCGCGCCGAGGGCATCTTGGCGGGGGCGCTCGAGGACCTGGGCTGGGACTACGCGGTCCAGGTCGGGGAGGGGGCCTTTTACGGCCCGAAGATCGAGTTCGCCTTGCGCGATCGCAACGGGCGCGCCTGGCAGTGCGGCACCATCCAGATGGACCTGGTCATGCCCGAACGCTTTGGCCAAGTCTACGTCGACGCGAGCGGGGAACGTCGCCCGCTGCTGATGCTGCATCGCGCCTTGTACGGGAGCCTCGAGCGCTTCATGGGCTTGTTGCTCGAGCACTACGGGCCGGCCTTGCCGCCTTGGCTCGCGCCGGTGCAGCTGCGGGTGCTGCCCGTGGGCGAAGGACAGCTCGCCTACGCGCGCGAGGTCCTCGAGCGGCTCGTCACGCGGGGGACCCGGGCCGAGCTCGATGAGGACGGGAGCTTGTCCAAGCGACTCGCGCGCGCACATGTCGACGGGGTGCCTTTTCAGTTGATCGCGGGGGCGAAGGAGCTCGCGGCCGGGGAACTGTCCTGCCGATCAGCTTCGGGGCAACGGCGCGCCACGGCGGGAGAGATCATCGAGGGCTTGGTCGCCGACTGCGCTTCGCCAAAGTTCGAAGCCCAGCGCAGGGATCTGGCCACGACTGGCGCGGGGGCGAACTTGCGCCCCTGAGTCGCAAGCCCAGCGATGGATGCCGAGAGTGTGGCGGCGCGCACGAACTCGACTGCGTGCCGCCACGCTCGGTGCGACTCTTCACACGGGCCGCTGCGGGCCGCGCTGCGCCGCCGTCGCGCGTTCGCCGTGATAGTTTGGGCCAATGCCGCGAAGCGACGACGAGCTGGTCGCAGCTTGGCGCGGGGGTGACTCCGACGCCGCGAGCGAGCTGATCGGGCGCCACTACGACGGGGTGGTTCGCTTTTTTCGGACCAAGGCGCGCGCGGAGATGGACGACCTGATCCAGCAGACCTTCTTGCGTTGCGCCTCGGCCCGGGACAACTACGCGGGGCGGGGGAGCTTTCGGGCCTTCGTGTTTGGCATCGCCCGCAACGTGTTGCTGGAGTACATCCGACGGCGCAGCCGTGACCTTCGCGTCAATCCGGATGCGGGCGTGACCTCGGTCCGCGACCTCGAGATCGGGGCCTCGACGGCGCTACGCCAGCGCAGCGAGCAACTCGCCATCGTGCGGGCCCTGCAGACGCTGCCGATCGAGCTTCAGCTGGTCCTCGAGCTCTTTTACTGGGAAGAACTCTCGGTGGGAGAGCTGGCCGAGGTGCTCGAGATCCCCGAGGGGACGGTCAAGAGCCGACTCTTTCGTGCGCGTGGGCTTTTGCGCGAGCGTCTCGACGACCCGAGCTTGGGGCCGGCGAGCGCCGAGTCGATGGAGGCGGTGCGGCAGTGGGCCGAGCGTCTCGCCGCGCGTCCCGAGTAGGCGTCGGCTTTCACTCGCGCGACAGACGAGCCGCGTGGGCGCTGCGCCACGCGATGCACGAGTCTCTTCGTCGCACATCGTGGTCCGAGTGGACGCCGTCGAAGTCGACCAGCGAGCGCTCGATGCGTTCAGCCGCACGCGACCAGTCCCCGACCTTGCCCGCTTGTCGGGCGTCGAGGCAGTCGATCCAAGCGCGCGAGGCGAGGTTCAGTGACTCCTTCGATTCCTCGCCGCGATACGCGAGCGCGAGGGCCGACGCGGCCTGCTCGGGGTCTCCTTGCTCGAGCCGGGCCTCGGCGAGGTTCACCGCGCAGTGTACGGCCTGAACCGGGTCGTCTTCGACCTCATCGCCGATCAGGGCCAAGCAGCGCTCCGAGTCGGCCTGGGCGGCCGCCCAGTCGCCTCGCCGAACCGCCAGGTAGCCGCGCGCGCTCAGGGCCGGGATCAAGCTGCCGGAGTCCTCGCCCAGCTGCTCCGAGAGACCGTCGACGCAGGCGTCGAGCATCGACTGGGCTTCTTCGAAGCGCTGGAGCTGGGTGAGCAGCACGCCCACGTTGATGCCCGTGCGCGCGAAGAGCTGCGGGTCGTTGCGGCGGTTTTCTTCGGGGATGAGGGCGAGGGCCTTACGGGCGGCATCGAGGGCCTCTTCGTAGCGGCCTTGCACCTCGAGGATCGCGGTCAGGTTCTCGTAGGCGATGTTGGCGTCGGAGGTGTAGCCCTCGTTGCCCTCGATGAGCTCGAGGGCCGCGCGGGCGTGGGCTTCGGCCTGATCCAAGTTTTGGGCTTGGCGCTCGAGCTCCGAGAGGTTGAGCAGGACGCTGATGCGTGCGCCTTGGCCGGCCAAGCCGACGGCGTTCAGACGCTCGAGGCTCTCGAGGTAGATCCTCCGACTCTCGTCCAGGCGCCCGACGCCGAGCAACATGGTCGCGTAGCTGCGTTGCACGCGGTGAAAGTCCGGGTGCTCGGGGCCGAGGAGGGCCTCGACTTGGGCGAGGGTCTTCTCGGTGGCCGCGACCGCCTCGTCGCCGTGTCCCGACATGTCCAGGGCTTGCGCTCCATTGAGGGCGTACTTCCACGGGGGGCCGGTGGTCTCGGGATCGGCCGTGTCGAGCTCGGCCGCGCGAGCGAAGTGCTCGGCGGCCTCGGCGAAGTGCATGCTGTACATCGCGGCGTGGCCACGCACGGCCGCGACACGCGCTCGCTCGGCGTTTCCGCGCTTGCCCCGGGTGACCAGACCCTCGGCGAGGTCGGCCCAAAAGTGGGCCTCGTCGATCTCCGTGAGCTCGGTCGCCGCCAAAAAACCCAGGGACAAGGCGGCCTCGATGGCGCTCGCATCGTCGTGGACCCGCTGGGCCGCCACCAGGGCTTCGCGCAAGAAGGCTTGGCGCTGCGCGACGTCGTAGCTCGCGTCGAGGTCGGTGAGCAGCAAAGTTGCGCGGGCAAAGAGCGAGTCTCGTCCCGCCGCGCGTGCCTCGTCGCGCAGCACTTCGAGACGCGCGGGGAGCTGGGCGCGGGCCCCCAGGTCGAAGTCGGTCTGGGCGCGCACCAAGCGGCTCTCCAAGGCCGGGTCGGGGGGCGCCCGCGTATCGTCGGCGTCCATCATGCTGGCCAGCGCGCGGGTGTCCTCGCAGTCGCGGATCGAGGGCAGCGCGATGACGGCGGGCACCACCGAGGGGAGGCGCTCGGTGTCCATTTGGGCGAGGCCCTCCAAAAGCGACTCGAAGTGTTCGCGTCGTCGGTCCAAGCAGGCGATCCGCATCTCGAAGCTCCCGATCCCCAGGCCGCCGTCGCCCCATGCCGCCTCGCAGCTGTCCACGCGGGTCTCCGCCCAGCGCGCGGTGTAGCGCTCCAAGTGCGGGCGGACGCGCTCGAGGGTCTCGGGGCCGCCTTGCAGCGCGGCGAAGCTTTGGGCCAAGGTGGGCAGCTGCGCCTCGACGGTGGACTCGAGGGCGGAGGCTTCTGCCTTGCAACGCTCGAGCGGGGCGAGGGCCGCGGCCTGACGGTCTTGGACCCACGCCCAGCCGCCCACCGTCGCCGCCACCGCCAGGGCGCCCACAGGCAGCCACAGACGTCGTCGGGCGCGGGGCAGGGCGCGCGAGAGGGCCTCGCACAAGTCGGCGATCGAGGGATGCCGAGCCGCGGGGCGGGCATCGAGGCCGCGCTCGAGCAGGGCCTCGACGCGCGCCAAAAAGCGGGGGCGAGCCGGCGCGCCGGGGCCCGTGGGGGCCCGCAGCTCGAGGCACTCGCGCAAGGCGATGCAAAATCCGTACTGATCGCCGGCTTGGGAGGGGGCGGCTCCGGCGAGCTGCTCCGGTGCCATGTAGGCCGGTGTCCCCGCGAGTCCCGTCGCCTGCGTGGGCGAGGAGGCGAAGCGTCCGCTGCGCGAGGCATCACGCTGCGTCACCAAAGATTCGTCGTGCAAGTCGATGGCCAGTCCGAAGTCGATCAGACGCGGTCGCCCGTCGCTGCCCATGAGCATGTTGTGCGGCTTCACGTCGCCGTGCACCAAGC
>JAUIJR010000645.1 GCA_030431075.1 Polyangia bacterium
CCGCCTTGGTGCTCTTGATGGTGCCCGGCTTGTCGATGTTCTACGGCGGACTCGTCCGCACCAAGAACGTGCTCGGCACCATGCTGCACGCCTTCGCGGCGATGGCCGTCATCGGTGTGTTGTGGGCCGTGTGTGGCTACGCGATGGCCTTTGGGCCCAACGTGCTCGGCGGTTGGTTCGGCTGGGATCCCGACTTGGTCTTCTTGGAGGGCATCGACACCAAGATCATGGACGCCGGGATCCCCGAGTACGTCTTTGCGATGTTCCAAGGGAAGTTCGCCATCATCACGCCGGCGATCATCGCGGGGGCCTTCGCCGAGCGCGTGCGCTTTTTCGGCTACTGCGTGTTCATCGGCTTGTGGGCGATCATCGTCTACAACCCCCTTTGCCACTGGGTGTGGGCCGAGGACGGATTCTTGTTCAACCTCGGGGCGGCCGGGGCCATCGACTTCGCGGGCGGCACCGTCGTGCACATCTCGGCCGGCATCGCCGGCTTGGTCGCGGCCCTCTACTTGGGGGCGCGCCGCGGCTACCCGCACAACGAGGTGCTACCCAACAACTTGGTCATGACCTTGATGGGCGTGGGCCTTTTATGGGTGGGCTGGTTCGGCTTCAACGCGGGCTCGGCCGTCGCCTCGAACCTGCAGACCGCCCAAGCCCTCACCGTCACCCAGATCGCCGCCGCCTCGGGCGCGCT
The DNA here is from genome assembly GCA_030431075.1 of Polyangia bacterium. GTDB lineage: Bacteria > Myxococcota_A > Polyangia > Nannocystales > Nannocystaceae > JAUIJR01. The sequence continues at coordinate 698 of JAUIJR010000645.1, forward strand.
GGCCTGGGTGATCATCGAAGGCGCCCACCACGGTAAGGCCACCAGCTTGGGCATGGCCTCGGGCATCTTGGCCGGCTTGGTGGTCATCACCCCCGCGGCCGGCGTGGTGCAGCCCAAGGGCGCCATCGTTCTGGGCTTGTTGGCCAGCGCGGCGAGCTACGCGGCCATCATGCTCAAGAACAAGCTGAAGTACGACGACACCCTCGACGTCTTCGGCATCCACGGCGTCTCGGCCATCGTCGGCGCGCTCTTTTTGACCTTCTTCATCCGCGACTCCTGGATGGCCGACGCGGCCGCGGCTGCGGGCGGGAGCTGGGGCACCTTCGACCAGCTCTGGGTGCAAGCGGCCGGCGTTGGAGCGACCATCCTCTACACGGGCGTCGTGACCTTCGTCTTGCTGCTGCTCGTCGAAAAGACGGTGGGCTTGCGCCTGAGCGTCGATGACGAGAAGGCGGGCATGGACCACAGCCAGCACGGCGAGCGCGGCTACGGCCTGCTCAGCCCCAACTGATCACGGCTCGACCGACGCAGGACCGGACCATGAAGCTCGTCACCGCCATCATCTCTCCCGACAAGCTCGACGACGTGCGCGAGGCGCTGATCGCCGCCGAGATCCACCGCATCACGGTGAGCCGCTGCACCGGCCGCGCCCGCGAGGGCACGCGCCAGATCTATCGCGGCCAAGAGGTCGCGCCGGGGCTCTTCCCCAAGGTGCGCATCGACATCGCCTGCAACGAAGAGTTCGTGCAGCCGGCCATCGATGCGATCTTGGCCTCGGCCCGCCACGGCGACGGAGAGTCCGGCGACGGCAAGATCTTCGTCACCAACATCGAGCGCTGCATCCGGATCCGCACGGGCGAAGACGGCAACGAGGCCGTCTAGCTCGGGGACGGCAGGCGCTGCGGGCTACCAGCGCCACTGCACGTCGATGCGACGGGCACTCGCATCGAAGCTGAACTCGAGCTCGCCGCCTTCGCAGCCGGAAAGGTCGAAAAAGCCCCAGAACACGGCGCGCAGGCACACGATGTAGGCCGGGTGCGCCAGAACCTCCGGTGCGATGTCGACGAGGGCCAAGGCGGCGCGTCGGCTCTCGAGCTCCCCGACTCGCACCTCGAAGAAGTTGCGGTAGGTCTGGCTCAAGGCCTTGGGCGCGAACTTGACGATGGAGCCCGGCGAGTTGCCGAGCAGGCGAAAGGCCATCGACAAGATGCCACGCAGCAGCGGACTTTTGGAGTGCGGCCCCAAAAACTCCCGCCACATCACCGTCGCCTCGACTTCGCCCAGCACGCCGACGATGTTGTCGACCACCTCGTGATCCAAGGCGACCTCGATCCAGTCGGTGCGCGCCGCCGACATGATCGTCGACCAGGTCGCGGGCCGCATGCGTCGCTCGATCTCGGCGCCGGCTTCGGGCCGCGTCTTTTGGACGTAGAGCAGCACATCACGCGCACTGCGGGCGCGCACGGCCGGCGGGGCGACGGGCTCGAGCGCTTCGATGGCGTTCATGCGAAAGAGCTCGCGCGGCTCAACCGCCGGCAGCTTTGGGAGTGCAGGCCGAGAGCTCGGCATCGGGGGCCAGCTCCCGCACACACGTGGCGTAGGCCTCGAAGCCCTGGCGCCCGTAGTCTTCGGCCCGACGCGTCATGTCGAGCACACACTTGTCGAAGGGCCCGGTCGCCGCGAACTGCTTGCGCTCGAGCTCCATGCACAAGGAC
>JAUIJR010000646.1 GCA_030431075.1 Polyangia bacterium
CGACGTGGGAACGCATGGCCGCGAGGGCCTCGAGCAAGACGTGCACCCGCGCCCCGGTCCACTGGGCGAGGGGGGCGTCGCTCAGACGCTCGAGCAGGAGTTTTCGGCCCTCGGGGCTTTGGGCCAACGCGCGGACGGCTTCGACCTCGACCCACCAGGGCACATCCGGCGCGGTGAACAAGGCCGGCACCAAGCTTTCGGGGCTCACGCCCAGCGCGCCAAAGGCGATCCAGGTCAGACGCCGCTGCTCATCGGGCGCGCCTTCGAGTCGCGCCTCGAGGCGGTCCGCGAGCACCTTGCGCTCTTCGGCCAAGGCGAAAAGCTCGGTCGAAGCCCGCGCGCAGCGTCCCAGGGCGTAGATCGCCGCGCGACGCAGCTCGGGACGCGAAGTCGAGATCCCCTGCGCGATGGCGTCGCGGCTGCTCTCGTCGAGGGCGAAGCCCCGCGCGCACAAGATCCCCAAGGCCGTCGTCGCGCTGGCGTGGCGCTCGACCTCGACCTCGTCGGCGTCGGGTCCCGGCAAGTCGGCGAGCTCGACGGCCAAGCGCTCGATCGAAGCTTCCCCGCCGATCCGGGCGATGTCGAAGAGCAAGGCGAGCTCGCTGCCCGCGTCGGTCTCGATCGCGTAGCGACGCCACAAGGCGTCCTCGAGCTCTTGCCAGGCCTCGAGCTTCTCCTCCTCGCCCGCGCCGGGCGCATCGAGCAGGCCCAAGCTCGCGTAGGGTCCGCCACCTTCACGTGGCCCGTCCAAGACGGCCGCGAGTCTGTGCATCGCCGGCTCGCCTCCGATCCGGGCGAGCGACCACAGCGCTTGGATCCGCCGCTGATCGGCGAAGCCGGTGGCCTCGGCGAGCCCGGCGTCGCCGGCCGCTCGACGCAGCTCGGCGTCGAGGTAGGCGGGCTCGGTGGCGACGGGCGGCGCCGTACCCCACGCCGGGAGCGTCTTGGCCGCCTGCGCGCCCGGATCCGTCGCCCCGGGCGGCGGAGGCGAGTCCTTCGCGCACGCTGCGACCACCCCGAACAAGGCGAGAGCGGCGACCTGGAGCTTGCCGGCCACGAGGCGAACAGTAGCCCACCGCGCCGGGTCGGGTACACTTTGCCGGCGATGGCGAGCTTCACGGGCACCGTGCGACACAACGACCTCGAAGGCGGCTTTTACGAGCTGGTCACCGACGACGGCGACATCTACCGCTTGCAGGGCAAAGTCGACGTCCAAGGGCGCGCCCGCGTCGAAGGCGAGATCGAAAGTGGGGGCTTTGGGATCCACATGTCCGGGCCCGCGATCAAAGTCCGCAAGATCGAAGCGGCCTGAGCGCATGAAAAAACCCCGGCCGTGAACGACCGGGGTTGGTGCGAGGAAGAGGACTTGAACCTCCACGTCCGTAAAGACACACGGACCTGAACCGTGCGCGTCTACCAATTCCGCCACCCTCGCGTGGGGTGCGGAACCTAAACAGGGTCGCGCGGCAGGTCAAGACTCGAGTGCAGGGAGCGTCGTGCGGCGGGGCCGTCGCGGCCGGTCAACGCCGACGAGTACCCGCGCAATACGCGCAGGTCCGAGCAAAGGCGCAAAGCCGGCCCGCTCAGTCTTCGTCGACCCACTCGTCCTCGTCGACTTGCTCGATCAGGACGCGGGCGCGCTTGGGATCCGGGGGCGGAGTCCCACGATGGTTCGCCGTCGCGCCGCGGTCGTCGACCACCTCGGGGGCGCCGGCTTCGGGTCCACGCGAGGGGGCCGGCCGCGCCGGCGTGTTGGAGCTCCCGGTGAGGCGCTCGAGCTCGGCGTCCAGGGCGAAGGCGGTCGAGCCCGAACCCGGGGGCGGAGGCAGACGAGCGTTCGCCGGGCCCCCCAACGCGAGCATCTTGGCGCCGGAGTTCAGATCCGCGAAGACCTGATCGACGTCTTCTTCCTCGTCGCGCGGAAAGCCCTCGGAGCCGAGGCCCGCCCGCGCCAGCTTCGCGCGTTCGCTCGCCAAGAGTCGCTCTTGTTCCAAGCTGCGTGCCTGCTCGGCCGCCAGCAAACTGCGGGTGACCTCGAGCTCGTCGAGAAGTTGATCGACCCGCTCCTTTTGCTTTTCGAGCTGCGCCAAGCTGGCCGCGAAGCGAGCCGCGTTGCGATCCGAGGCGTCGGTCATCTCCCAGATCCGCTGCTCGGCGCCGTCGAGCTCGAGCAACATCCGCTCTTGCTCGCTGGCTCGCACCTCGTTTTCGAGCTCGAGACGCCGGATCTGCGCCCGTAGGGCCGAAGACGCCGCGTCGGCCGAGTCCGCGTCCGTGTCCGTCCTGGCCCCCTCGCGCAATCGGGTCAGCTCGAGCTGGGCTGCACGCAGGCGGCTGCGAAGATTCTCGACGCTCTCCGGATCTTCGCCGAGACCGCGACGCGGGGCCTTGGCGGGACCTTTGCCAAAGG
>JAUIJR010000647.1 GCA_030431075.1 Polyangia bacterium
TCGCGGTGTGCATGCACTGCGGCTTGCCGGCCGTCACGCTCGAAAAGGGGCGGCAGGGAGTCTTGGTGACGGGCCCGGGGGAGGTCGGCGACAAACTCGACGCCAACTTGCGCGAGAAGCTGCGTGCATGGCTCGAGGCGAATCCGCAGCTGGGCTTGGCCGGGGGCAAGTGGCTCGATCAGAAGATCCCACGCTTGCCGGTGGTCTTCGTCGGTGGTGTCAGTGAACGCAGCGCCGCGGCCATCGTGGCCTCGCTCGAGGCCCTGGGCTTCGACGCCAAGGCCTTTGCCGGGAGCGCACTCAAGCAGCCCGAGGTGCGCAGCAAGGCGAGAAAACTGGCTGGCCGGATCATGCTCGTCGCCTTGGGTTCCACGGCGGGCATCTGGCAGCAAGGGGCGGTGGTGGCCGGCGTGATGGGGGTCGTCGGGATCGGGGCGATGGTCGGCGTGACCGCCCACAGCGCGAAGGCGGTCACGCGCAAGTCGGGCCGCGCTCGCGCTGCGCTCTCGGAGCCGATGCGCCGGGCGCTCGCCGCCGTCGAGGCCCTGGTACCGACCTTGGACGAAGCGCGGCACCGCCACGGACTTCGGGCCATCGTGCGACGGACCTTGGCCCTGGCCGAACGCAGCGCGGTGGGCTCGGAGGCCGAGACGGAGCTCGCGGCGGCCATGACCCGAGCGGCCGCGGGGACCGCCGCCCTCGCCCGCATCGATGCCAACTTGCGATCGCGGGACCTCAACGCCAGCGACGACGACACACGTCAGCTCTTGTTGGCCCGCGACCAGGCCGCGGGCCAGCTGCTCGCGCTCGCCGGTGACCTCGAGCGCCTCGATGCCCGCGCCGGCGCGGCGACGGACGGCGCGCTCGACGATGAAGACCTGGTGGCCTTGCGCCAAAAGATCGAAGCATTGGAGGAGGTCGAGTCCCTGTGAAGAGCTCTCTCGAGACCCTGTCCCTCGAAGGGGTCGATGGACCGCTGCGCGTGCTCGCGGGGCCCGAGCGCATGGGCAACGAGCGACGTTGGTCCGTCGAGCTGGCCGACGGTCGCAAGGCCGTCTTGGCCCAGCTGGTCGAGGAACTCGCCGCCGACGACTCTCTGCGTCGCCGCTACCTGGCCGATGTCGAACGCTGGGCCGCCGGGCGCGGTCGAATCTTGCCGGCCCTCTTGGCCTGGGGGCCCCGCCAGGGAGACGCCGTGCCGTGGCGGCTTCGCGCCGAGCCCGAGGGCGAGTCGATGGTCGAGTGGATCGAGCGTCGCGCCCCAGCGCCGGTCGGCGAGGTCGTCGCGCTGCTGACGGACCTTTGCGAAGGCTTGGCCGAGCTGCACGCGAGCGGTTGGGTCCTTCGTGACCTCTCGCCCAACAAACTGCGCCTGACCCCCGAGGGGCTGCGCTTGGTCGACGTGGGCCTCGCCCGCCTCGACATCCTCTCTACGCGTACGGCCGCGAGCTTGGTGCTCGAAGGCTCGCCCTATACCGCGCCGGAGCTCATGTTGCGCACGGCCGTCGACCCACGGGCCGACCTCTACGCCGTCGGCGTGCTGGCCTATCGCATGCTCGGCGCGGGGCTGCCCTTTGGCGACACGCACGCCTTGTTGCGCGCCGAGGACGAAGCGCCCGACATGCAGGCCCTCGGTCCCGAGACGCCGGCGAGCTTGCGCGCCCTGATCGCGGCCTGCTTGCACGCCGATCCACGCGAGCGGCCGCCGAGTGCAGGGGCCGTGTTGGCCGTCTTGCGCGGCGAAGCCAAGGTCGAGGGGGCCGCCCTCGCGCGTCTGGCCTGCCAAAGCTGTGGGACCCCGATGCCGGTGGGGCAGCGCTTGTGCCTGAGCTGCGGGAAGCAAGCCGTGCAGTTCGTCCATGCGCCCTCGAGCCTGGACCCGGCCGCGCGCTACAAAGTCGAGCTGCGCAAGGCCAAAGAAGACGCCGTGTGGTCGGCGGCCTTGCGCGAGGTCTCCGAGGAGCTGTGCGATGGCGAGGCCCCGGCCTTCAACTTCTTGGTCGGCGACGTACGCATGTACTCGCGCGAAGAGCAAAAACGACGACGGCGACTGCCGGCGGTGCTCTACCGGGACCTCGATCACGAGACGGCGGAACGCATCGCGCAACGCTACGGCGAAGCCGGCGTCGAGACCAAGATCGTCAAGCACGACGCGGTCGACGCCGGCGCGAAGCGCCTGGCCATCACCCGCCGGCAAAAAGTCGCCTTGGGGATCACCGGCGGCGCCTTCGGGGTGCTCACCGCGATGTTCGTCGCCATCGGGGGGCTGGGCACGGCCGCCGCGGTCAGCGCGATGGGCGGAGCCTTCGTCGTCTTCGTCATCTTCTTGTTCATGCTGCTGCACAACAAGAAAAACCCGAAGCTGCGCGAGCCCATGATGTCGCTGCGTGAGGGCCCCGCCGCC
>JAUIJR010000120.1 GCA_030431075.1 Polyangia bacterium
CGCGCGGTCCAAAAAGCGGCGGACCGCGGCCAGGGATTGCGGGTCCGGGGCCTCGCCTTCCATCTGGTCGGCGAGCAGCAGGTGCACCTCGACCTCTTCGTGCGTCACACGGTCCAAGGCCAGGTACGCGCTGCCGGCCAGCGGGGCGATGTGGGCTCCCAGCACGCGGTAGCGGCCGTGGCCGCCCACGGCCGTCACCGACGCTTGCGCGCGGGCCAGGGCCTCGCCGCCTTCGGGGCTCGCCAGGTCCAAGAGTACTTGGCTCGCGATGGGGTGGCCCAGCGCGCGCAGGGCTTCGGCTCCCGTCGCGCGCAGCTGGGCGTCGAGCTCCCGGGTTTCCGAGGAGGCTTGGGTGTCGGTTTGCGCCGGTGCGAGCTGCAAGCCGCGAAGGCCCGCTTGGGCCGCGTGGGCCGTCGCTTGAGCGTCGCCCAGCATCCACCAGGCGCGGGCGGCCAGGGCCCAGGCGCGCGGGCCGTCCGAGCTTTGGTGCTTCTCGTCCAGCTCGCCCAGGGCGTCGAGGGCCGCGCGGGGGGCTTCGGCTTCGAGCCAGACTTCGGCCGCCGCGCAGCGATCGCCCGCGCGGCTCAGGGCCTGGGCGCGCGCTTCGGGGCTGTCGTCGGCCGCGGCCAACAAGCGCGCCGCCGCATCGTGACGACGCCGCGCGCTGAGCAAGGCCGCACCCGCGCGGGCCCGTTCGCCGCCCGCTTCGGCCAGGGCGTCCACGCGGGCGTCCAAGCTCGCCGACTGTCCCGACTCCAAGGCCGTGCGCAGGGCCTCGACCGGCTCACCGGCCAAGACATACAGGCGCGTCGCCCCTTCGAAGTCCCAGACCTGCTCGAGGATCCAGGCGGCCAGGGCCGGGTTCTCGCTGGCCAGCTCGCGCGCGAGCAGCTCGTGTTCCCCGGCGGCCATCCGCTCGCGCATCGCGTCGTCGAGCATGGCGCGGCGCGCCGCATCGCGGGCGCGCGCTTCGGGGTCGAGGGGGCTCATGTCCTATGCCATGAGGGGTGTTGGGGGCTCACAGGCCCGGGGCGGGGTAGGCGGCCAAGAACTCGCGGACCTCGGCTTTGGTCTTGCTCGCGAAGTCCTCTTCGATCTCGCCGTCGTGGCCGGCGGCTTGCACGACCACCTTGTCGATCAGGCGGGCCACCTCGACCATCTGGGCCGGGCCCATGCCGCGGGTGGTGACCGAGGGGACGCCGACGCGGATGCCCGAGGGGTCGAAGGGCTTGCGCGGATCGAAGGGGATCGAGTTCGCGTTGAGCTCGATGCCGCAGCGGTTCAGGGCCGTCGCGGCCTTGCGCCCGCTGATGTGCTTGCTGGTGAGGTCGACCAACAAGAGGTGGTTGTCGGTGCCGCCCGTGATCAGCGTGAAGCCCAGCTCGGCCATCGCCTCGCCGAGGGCGCGGCCGTTGTGCACGACGCGTTGGGCGTAGTCGCGGAAGTCGGGCGACGCCGCCTCTTTGAAGGCGACGGCCTTGGCCGCGGTGGTGTGGTTGTGCGGGCCGCCTTGCAAGCCGGGGAAGACCGCCTTGTCGATCGCCTTGGCGTGGGGCTCCTTGCACAAGATCAGGCCGCCGCGGGGGCCGCGAAGGGTCTTGTGGGTGGTGGTGCTGACGATGTCGCAGTGGGGGACCGGGTCGGGGTGCACCTTGCCGGCGACCAAACCCGCGATGTGGGCGATGTCGGCCGCGAGCACGGCGCCCACGTCCTTGGCGATGGCCGCGAAGCCCTCGAAGTCGAGGTGCCGCGGGTAGGCGCTGTGGCCGACCCAGATCAGCTTGGGCCGGTGCTCTTTGGCGAGCTTTTCGACCTGCTCCATGTCGATGCGGTGGTCCGACTCGCGCACCCCGTACTGCACGGCGTTGTAGTAGATGCCGGTCGCGCTGACCTTCCAGCCGTGGGTGAGGTGGCCGCCGGCCGGCAGCGACAAGCCCATGATGGTGTCGCCGGGCTTGCAGGTGGCGAGCAGCACGGCCAGGTTCGCGGGCGAGCCGGAGTAGGGCTGCACGTTGGCGTGCTCGGCCCCGAACAGGGACTTCGCGCGCTCGATGGCCAGCTTCTCGAGGGGATCGATGAAGTCCATGCCCTCGTAGTAGCGACGGCCCGGGTAGCCCTCGGCGTACTTGTTGGTCAGCGCGTTGGCGCTGGCTTCGATCACCGCGCGCGAGGCGTAGTTCTCCGAGGCGATCAGACGGATGCTCTCGCGCTGGCGGCGGTGCTCGTCGTCGATGAGCCCAAAGACTTCGGGATCGGCTGCGGCCAGGTCGGGATCACGCGCGTCGGTCATCGCAGAGGTTGTCGCGCTCCCCGGTGCCGAACGCAAGGGGCCTCGAGGGCCGTGGACGGGCCCCAAGCGGGCAATTGGCGGGCAGGGGAGGCCGCGCGAGGGAGGGGATCGCGTGGCACCCGCGGTAATCCAGCTCGCGCACAAAAGCGCGCGGGGCTGGCTTTGGCCGGCGTCGGCCGCAACTGGGTGCAAGCGGGGGATACCGTTTGCGTGCGGCTCGGGTCATTCTGAGTTGGTCTCAGCCTTTCGCCCGCATGTCTCCCGAAGCCCAACGCATCTACGAGGTGCTCGAGCCCGAGCTCGGGCCGCATACGGCGGCGCAGGCGCTGTCGGTCTCGTGCAAGAAGGCGGGCACGACGCCGGAGAGCATGGGCAGCCGAGATTTGGACGCGGTGACGGAGCACATCGCCCGCATGTGCCGAACCTTGTTGGGGCGGCGGCGCTCGGCGGCCTTGGTCGAGCGCATGATGCCGGGCCGTCCGATGCCGGGGCCCACCCAGGGAGGCGACTGAGATGCGACCGGGCGTGACCACCTTCATCGTCATCGGCGTGTGGGCCGGGCTGCGCATGCTGGCCCTGGATTCACCGGCCATGCGCGTGAGCCTCGACGCGGTGATGGCCCTGACTTTGTTGTTTACGGCCTCGCGTTTCGAGACCCGTGACCCGCCGTGGTGGGCCTGGGGCTTGGTGGCGATCGCCCACACCTTGTCGGCGGTGGTGCATGGCCTGCAGGCCTTTGCGAGCGGGGCCGCGCTCGAGTGGGTGCAGCCGATGATCTTGGTGATGAACCTCGCCTGGGTCGCGGGCATCGCCGTCTTCGTGCGCAACTTGCAAAGTTCGGGGCTGGCGGCGCGGCCCTCGGTGCGCATGTTCGCGTTGATGTTCGGGGCCTTCGCCGCGGCCTGCGTCGGCTTGTGGGTGGTGATCAGCGGCGAGATCGAGGCCTTGCGTCAAAGCGGTTGGGCCTTGAGCGAGGCCTTGATCAACGTGGTCTCGGGGGTTGCCGACGCGCTGGTCTTCGTGGGGGCGGTGTGGCTGATCCGACTCGTCGCGCCGATGGCCGCCGGCCGCGTGGCCCGGCCCTTTTATTTGATCGGCTTTTCGGCCGGGGCCTACTTGTTGTTGGACGTGCTGCTGGTCACCACCGAGGCGCAGGATTACGTCGGCCTCGAAGCCGGCGCGCAGCTTTGGGTGGGGCTCGCCGGAGGTGCGCTGATGGCCGCGGCCGTCGCACAATTGCGCTCCTTGTACGACGATGGCGAATCGGTGAGGGCCGGATCCCCCGGCCGAAAGGCAAGCGCGCGGCCCCGGCAAATTGGCTAGTCTGCGATTCGTGGCGACGCCTCCGATCGTCTTTGGTCGTGTGCCGGCCGAGGCCCCACCTTCGCTCGCGCGCAAGGTCGCGCCTTTGATGCAGTACCTCGCCCAGGGCTTGGGAGTGGCCATCGACAGCCGCATCCTGCCGAGCTACGCGGCCACCATCGACGCGATGCGCAAGCAGAGCCTCGACCTCGTGACCATGGGGCCCCAGCTCTACGTCGAGGCCCGCCGCGCCGGCTTGCCTTATCGCGTGCAGCTGTGTCGCTCCCACCGCGGGCGCGGGCACTACTTTGGGGAAGTCATCGTCCACGCCGACGACCCCATCGCCTCGCTCGAGCAGCTGCGGGGCAAGCGGGTCGCCTTTGTCAGCCCCAACTCGACGACCGGCTTCAGCTTCGCCGCGGTGACCTTGCGGCGCGCGGGCGTCCGCTTGCGGGAGCTGGCCGACACGCGATTTTTGGGGAGTCACGACAAGGTCGTGCGCGCGGTCGCCTCGAAGCAGTTCGACGCGGGGGCGGTGTTCGAAAGCGCCGCCAAGGGCCTGATCGGGGACGACGGCGATCTCGGTCAGCAAGTGCGCACCTTGAGCCTGACCGACCCCGTGCCCAACGAGCCGATCTGCTCGAGCGAGCGCTTTCGTCGCGCGCGCCCCGAGCTCGTCGTGCGCCTGGTCGCGCTGATGCGCGGGATGGGGGAGGACCCCGCGGCCCAGGCGGCCCTGAACAGCCTGGGCCCGGGTATGGACGGCTACGCGCCTACCGACGACGCCGCCTACGACGTCGTGGCCGCCGCCTTGCTCGAGCGCGAGTCGGCCACGAGTGGTCTATATCCGGCCGTACCCGAAGACGACCCGGTCGGCTGAGCCTCGGTGAATTCCCCGGTAGCTTGCCGAGTTCGGCGACGCACGCGCGTCGAAGTCTCGCCGCCGAGTCGCTATGCTGCGCCCGTGTCCGGCAAAGCCGACTCTCCGCCGCGGGTCTTCCCCGTGGTCGACGCCCTGGTCTGCGACGCCGAGACCCCGGTCGGGGTCTACGCCCGCCTGCGCCAGCTCGATCCTCGCGCCTTCATGTTGGAGTCGGTCGTCGGCCAAGAGCGCTGGGCTCGCTACTCCTTTTTGGGGGTGGGCTACCGCGCGCGCCTCGTCGGGCGCTGGTCCGAAGATTCCGGCGCGATCGAGGTGAGCCTCGAAGCGGGCGAGGGCTTCGAGCTGCCGCCGGCCCTGGTCGAGCGCGTGCAATCGCGGCGCGGACTCGAGGCGGTCGAGGCCTTGATGGCGCACTACCGGGCCGAGCCCGCGGCCGGGTTGCCGCGCTTTTGGGGCGGCTTGGTCGGGGTCTTTGGCCATGAACTCGTGCGGGGGCTCGAGCGCCTGCCGCGGCCGGCCCATCATGCGCGACGGGGCGAGGGCCCTGGTCTGAGCACGGGCCTCGATGCCGGGGCCTTGCCCTGCTTCGAGCTGTGGCTGACCGACACCTTGGTGATCTTCGACAACCTCTCGCAGCGCTTGTCGCTGGTCAGCGCCATGGTGCCCGAGGACGAAGGCGGCGAAGCGGCCGCACGCGAGGCCGCGAAACAGCGACTCGCCCGCGTGCGGGACTGCCTGCGTCGACCCCCGGCCCAAAGCCTCGCGGCCATCGACTTGTCGGAGCTGGGCGAAGTGGCGGCCACCGTCGACCCGCACGCGCTGGCCTCCGCCTATCCCACCCAAGTCGAGCGCGCACGCGAGTACATCCACGCGGGCGATGTCTTTCAGCTGGTCTTGTCGCAGCCCTTCGTCGAGTCGCGCGAGGAGCTCGACCCACTGAGCATCTATCGCAGCTTGCGCTTCACCAACCCGGCCCCCTACATGTACTTGCTCGAGCTGGGGGCGGCGACCTTGGTCGGAGCCTCGCCCGAGGTGCTCGTTCGCGTCGACCGTGACGATCGCCGCGTGACCGTGCGCCCCTTGGCCGGCACGCGCCGCCGCGGGGCCGACGAGGCCGAAGACGCCGCGCTCGAGGCCGAGCTGCTGGCCGATCCCAAGGAGCGGGCGGAGCACCTGATGCTGATCGACTTGGGCCGCAACGACGTCGGGCGGGTGGCGGTGGCCGGCAGCGTCGAGGTGCCGGACCGTTTCGTCATCGAGCGCTACAGTCGGGTCATGCACATCGTCTCCGAGGTGCGCGGGACCTTGCGTCCCGAGCTCGGGCCCCTCGATGCCCTGCGCGCGACTTTCCCGGCCGGCACCTTGTCGGGCGCGCCCAAAGTCCGCGCGCTCGAGCTCATCGACGAGCTCGAGGCGGTGCCGCGGGGTTGGTACGGCGGCGCGGTGGGCTACCTCGGCTTCGACGGCGGCGCCGACTTTGCGATCTGCATCCGCTCGGTGGTGGTCGGCGAAGACCAGCTGCGCATCCAGGCGGGGGCGGGCATCGTCTTCGACTCGCAACCGCAGGCCGAAGACGAGGAGTGCCACAAAAAGGCGAGCGCGGTCTTGCGGGCCATCGAGTTGGCCCGGGGCATCGAGCGCGCGCAGGGGGAGGCCAAAGCGTGAGCGGGGCAGGGGAGCGCTTTGTGCCGGCGGCCGACGCTCCGCGCTCGGACGCGCGGGTCTTGGTCGTGGACAACTACGACTCTTTCACCTTCAACTTGGTGCAGTACCTGCTCGAGCTGGGGGCGAGGGTCGAGGTCTTCCGCAACGACGCCATCTCGGCCGACGCGGCGCTGAGCTCCGGGGCGACGCATCTGCTCTTGTCGCCGGGACCCGGGCGCCCCGAGGACTCGGGCGTGTGCCAAGAGCTCTGCCGTCGCGTGGTGGCCCAGGGCGGTCCGCCGACTTTGGGCGTGTGCTTGGGGCACCAGACCCTGTGCGAAGTTCACGGGGCGACGGTGCACCGCGCCGCGCGGATCATGCACGGCAAGCGCTCGCCGATGCTGCACGACCAAAGCGGCATCTTCGCGGGCTTGCCCTCGCCTTACGAGGCGACCCGCTACCACTCCCTGATCGTCGACGCCTCGACCTTGCCGAGCTTCTTGGTGCCGGTGGCCCGTACGGCCGAAGGGGAGCTCATGGCCGTGCGGCACGTGGACGCCCCGATCTTCGGCGTGCAGTTTCACCCCGAGTCGATCTTGACCGAGCACGGGCACCAGCTGCTCGCCAACTTCCTCGAGACCGGGAGCGGCGGTGGCTGACCTACACATGCGCGCGGCCCTGCGCCGTGTGGCCGAAGGCGAGAGCCTCGACGCCGAGGCGGCGGCGGCGGTCTTCGGCGAGCTGATGGCCGGCGACTGTGCGCCGGCGCAGATCGGAGCCCTGCTCATGGGCATGGCCCAACGCGGCGAGACCATGGCCGAGATCGAGGGCGCGGCGCGGGCGATGCGGGCGGCGCTGGTCGAGGTCCCCATCACGCGGGCGCGCGCCATCGACACCTGCGGGACGGGCGGCAGCGGCATCCCCCGGCGCAACGTCTCGACGGCCGTGGCCATCGCCGCCGCCGCATGTGGCGTGGCCGTGGCCAAGCACGGCAATCGAGCGGCCTCGAGTCGCAGTGGATCGGCCGATGTGCTCGAGGCTCTCGGCGTCGACATCACGGCGCCGCCCGAGCGGGTGGCCCGCTGCGTCGACGAGCTCGGCGTGGGCTTTTTGTTCGCGCGCAGCTTGCACCCGGCCATGGGCCACGCGGGGCCGGTGCGGGCGGCGCTCGGGATCCGCACCCTCTTCAACTTGCTGGGGCCCCTTTGCAACCCGGCCCGGGTGCGTCGGCAGGTCATGGGCTGCTACGACCCGCGTCGCTTGGCCGACTTGGCGCGCGCTTTGGGGGCCTTGGGTTCCGAGCGGGTGTTCGTGGTGCACGGCTTTTTGCGCGGGGTCGAGCCGGGAGCCCAGGCCGCGCCCGGTCTCGACGACCTCAGCCCCGACGGGATCTCCTGGGTCTACGAGTGGCGCGAGGGGCAGCTCGCCGAGCACCGCTTGCGCCCCGAAGACGCGGGCTTGCGCGCCCACCCCTTGTCGGAGATCGCGGGTGGAGATCCGGCGAGCAACGCCGAAGCGCTGCGGGCCCTGCTCGCCGGCGCGCCGGGGGCCTACCGCGCCAGCGTCCAATATGCGGGCGCCTTGGCCTTGTTGGCGGCCTCCGACGAGGAGATCGAGGCCTTGCCTCGCTTCGCCGTCCAGATCGGCGAGGTCCTCGACAATGGCGCGGCCGCGGATGTGCTCGCCCGTTTGGTGGACTACAGTCGGGGCGAGACGACATGAGCGTCGAAGGCACCTATCTCGAGAAGATCATCGCGGCCAAGCGCGCCGAGCTCGAAGGCGGACGCAGGGCCCAAAACCGCCCCCGCGCCCAGCTCGAAGCCGAGCTCGCCAGCATGCCGCCCACCCGCGACTTTGAGTCCGCGCTGCGCCAGGGGCCGGGGCCACGGGCCATCGCCGAGTTCAAGCGGGCCTCGCCCAGCGAAGGCAAGATCCGTGAGCCCGCCGATCCGGTAGCCATCGCCAGCGCCTACGCCGAGGCGGGCGCCGCGGCCATCAGCTGCCTGACGGACCGCCACTTCGAAGGCAGCCTGGAGGACTTGCAGGCCGTGCGTCGCGCCTGCGAGCTGCCCGTGCTGCGCAAGGACTTCTTGTTGCGCAAAGAGCAGCTGCTCGAGTCCCGCTTGGCCGGGGCCGACGCCGTGCTGCTGATCTGCGCCGCCCTCGAGCCCCCGCACCTGCGCGACATGATCAAAGAGGCCCACGCCCTGGGCTTGCACGTGCTGTGCGAGGCCCACACCGAAAACGAGGTCGAGCGGGCCTTGGCCGCGGGCGCCCGGATCATCGGCGTGAACAACCGCGACCTGCACAGCTTCGAGGTCGACTTCGAGCGGGCGATCGCCTTGCGCCAGGCGGTCCCGCGCCGCTTCACCTATGTGGCCGAGTCGGGCATCAAGCGCCGCGACGAGGTCCAGCGCCTGCGCGAGGCGGGCGTCGACGCCATCTTGGTGGGCACCCACCTGATGCGCGCCGAGGACCCCGGCGTCGCGCTGAGCGACTTGTTGGCGATGCCCTGATTGGGGGCGCGCGGCCCCAGTCAGTAGCGCTCGCCTGCGACCCCGGCCTCGGCCAGGGCGTCCAGGCGGGCGAGCTGATCCTCGCCCAGCTGCAGCTCGGCCGCCGCACAGTTCTCTTCGAGGCGCTCGATCTTGCGGGTGCCGGGGATGGTCGCCAGCGAGGGCGCACGGCTCAGCAGCCAGGCCAAGGCGACCTGGGCGGGGCTGGCCTCGAGCTCGGAGGCCAGCTCGGCGACGGCGTCGGCCAGGCGCAGGTTCTGGGCGATGGCCTCTTCGCTGAAGCGCGGGTTCGTCAGGCGCCAGTCCCCGGGGGCGAGGTCGGCTCGCGAGCGAATCTTGCCCGACAAAAAGCCGCGTCCGAGCGGGCTGTAGGCGACGAAGCCGATGCCGAGGCCTTGCACCGTCGGCAGAATCTCGGCCTCGACCTCGCGCGACCACAAGGAGTACTCGGTCTGCAGGGCACTGATGGGATGCACTGCGTGTGCGCGTTTGATGGTCTCGGCGTCGGCCTCCGACAAGCCGAGGTAGCGCACCTTGCCGGCCTTCACGAGCTCGGCCATGGCGCCCACCGTCTCCTCGATCGGGGTCTCGGGGTCGACGCGGTGTTGGTAGTAAAGGTCGATGTAGTCCGTGCCCAAGCGCTGCAAGGAGGCGTCACAGGCGGCGCGCACATAGTCGGCGCCACCCTTGATGCCCTGCCAGCTGCCGTCTTCGCCGCGCGAGACGCCGAACTTCGTGGCCAAGGTGATCTGCGCCCGGCGGCCCTGCAGGGCCTTGCCGACCAGACGCTCGTTGGTGAAAGGACCGTACATGTCGGCCGTGTCCCAAAAGCTGCAGCCGATCGCGGCCGCACGCTCGAGCACGCCGAGGCTCTGGGCCTCGGAGGCGCCGCCGTAGAAGTCCGACATGCCCATGCAGCCGAGCCCGATGGCGGAGGTCTGTAGTCCTTGGGATCCGAGTTTGATCTGCTTCATCACCAGCTCTCCTTTTGGGGGGAAGGCCCAAAGACTAAGTCACCCGTACGGCGCGTCCGTACCCGATCCTCGCTGCTCCTTGCCCGATCCTGCACGAGTGCTGCGGCCCGGCCTTTCGGGTGTAGGCTGGAGCGGGCCGATGGACCTCGACTCTCTTCGTATCGCCGCCGAAGGGCATCTTCACTCTGGCGCCGAGTTTGGTGACGAAATCGCGGAGCCGCTCGAGGGGCTGCAGCTCTTGTCCCGCGCGCGACGCAGTCCCCTCGAGGCGATGGTCTACCGCCCGGTGGCATGTCTGATCCTGCGCGGTCGCAAGCAGGTGACGGTGGGGGAGCGCGCGCAAAGCTTTGGGCAAGGCGAGTGCTTGTTGGTGAGTCACGAGCTGCCGGTTCGCTCGCAGATCACCCGCGCCCCTTACCTGGCTTTGGTCTTCCCGCTGAAGCTGGAGACCCTGCGGGAGCTCGAGTCGGCGGTGGCCACCGAGGACGAGGACGAGGCCGCGATCCAAGCCGTGCAGATGTACCGGGCCGACGCCGAGCTGATCGGCGCCATGGGCCGCTACTTGGAGCTCGCCCGGCGCGAGGCCGATCATCGCGTCTTGGGTCCCTTGGTCTCCAAGGAGATCCACTACCGCCTGCTCAGCTCGCCTTTTGGGGGGATGTTGCGACGCTTGTTGCGGCGCGACAGCCACGCGAGCGCCATCGCCCGGGCCATGCGCCACATCCGGCGTGAGCTCGACACGCCCATCTTGGTGCCCGAGCTCGCCCGTCGGGTCGGGATGAGCAGCTCGGCCTTCCACAAGCACTTCAAGCGCATCGCCGACACGACGCCCTTGCAGTACCAAAAACAGCTGCGCTTGCTCGAAGCGCGCCAGCGTCTGCGGGCCGGGGCCGCCTCGGTCTCGGATGTGGCCTTCGAGGTCGGCTACGAAAGCCCGAGCCAGTTCAGCCGCGAGTACACGCGCAAGTTCGGGCGCGCCCCGAGTCTCGATCGCGGTGAGACCGCGGCGTCCTCGCAGAGCTGAGGGCGCCTCAGTCGAAGACTTCGGCCCAGGCGTCTTCGTTGAAGCCGACCAACAAGGTGTCGCCGACGACCAAGGTCGGCGCGCGCAAGTTGCCAGTGCGGCCCAAGAGGGTCTCGATGGCCGCGGCGTCCGGGAGCTCGAAACGCTCGAGGGACTTGCCCTTGGCGACGATCAAGCGCGTGGCTGCGTCGAGCAGGGCTTGGGCGTCTTCGCGGCCGAGCTTGCGGCTCGCGGGGATGGTCTCGGTGGCTTGCAGGCCTCTTGCGTCCATGAACTTGGACGCTCGCGTACAACCCGTTCAACCCTTGCGGTGGTAGTGCCAGCTGATCTCGTCGGCCACGGGCGCAAGCTATCACCCGGGGGCTTGCGCGGGGGCCGTGACCCGGCGAAGGCGCGCGAAGATCCAGGGGGTCATCGCGTAGTAGACGAGTCCTGCGGCCAACGCGTAGCGCTGCCAGTCGAGGACCTGCATGGCCTCTCGGTCGTGCAGATCCGTGGTGAGCTGGGCCTCGAGCCCGCCGAGCTTGACGATGAGCAGCCCGGCCAGCGCCGCGACCAGCAACTGCGGCACCCAAAAGATCCACAGGTAGAAGAGATCGCGATCGCGCCGGGTCACGCCGCCGCGCCCCCACCATCGCCAGATCCGCAAGGCGGTGAAGGCCGCGAAGGCGGCGACGAAGCTCAGGCCGCCCCCGTCGATCACGCCAAAGGCGAGGGCGCCGGCCAAGGCGAAGGCGAGGGCCAACACGAAGGCGAAGCCCGAGCGTCGGGCCGCGGCCATGCCCAAAAAGGGGAGGGTGATGGCGGCCAGCGCTTCGAAGGCGAGCCAGTCGTCGGCGAGCTCGATCCAGGGGCTGTCTCGTCGCCCGGCCACGGCGGCCGACAAGGCCAAGGCGCACACCGCCGCGAAGGCGAAGTCGAGGCCCGTCCCCAGGCTCCAGCGCCAGCTACGCGAGGGGGCGGCCACGGCCAAAGTGTCGCACGCGGCGCCCTGCGCTCGGCTCGTGGGGGCCGCAGATTGTCCACGAACGGCGTTCGACGTCGCCGATAGGGGCGCTGGCGAGATGTGCGTGCAAGCTTGGGGCGTGCCCTCGATTCCCACTCCGCCGGGCTTGCGCGTGGCCGCGGGCCGCGTCGAGCTGACGCCGGCCTTTCGCCTCGATGCGCACTCGCTCGCGTACCTGCGGGCGGCCTTGCGCGAGGAGGCGGGCGCGGTGGTCGTCTGCGTCGAAGTGGGCGCCGACGCCAGCCCACCCGATGCCGCCATGCGCAAGGTGATGCGCGAGGAGCTGATGGACCCGAGGCGAGTCTTGGCCATGGCCTTCGTGCATGCGGGACAAAGCTGGCGCAGCCGGATGGTGCGCCGGGTGCTCGAGGGGCTGTGCCGCGTGGGCCTTCGCTTGCCGGCGCGGGTCTTCGAGGATGCTGAGGCCGCGCGAGCCTGGCTCGACGAAGCGCGCGCCGGTGGGGTCGACGTGGTCCGCGCCCGCGGTGCGTGATACGAAGCCCGCATGCCGGCGCGGCTGAAGATCTGCGGACTGACGCGACGCGAAGATCTGCAGGCTTGCATCGACGCCGGCGTGGATGCCGTCGGCTTGAACTTCTGGCCGGGGTCCAAGCGCCATTGCTCGCGCGCGCAGGCCGAGGCCATGGTCGAAGGGGTCGATTGGGGGAGCACCTTGCGCGTCGGGGTCTTCGTCGAGGCGAGCGTGGCGCGGATCCTCGAGGTGGCCGCGGCCCTCGGGCTCGACGCGGTGCAGCTGCATGGCGACATGGACCTGCGCAGCTACGCGCCAGAACTCCGGCGCGCCGGCGTGGACTGGATCCGGGTGGTGCGCGGGACGCCGCCGCTCGAGCGACTCGCCCTCGACTTCGACGCGCCGCCGCGCTGGACCATCCTCGACGCCATGGTCGAGGGCTTTGGTGGCGCCGGCGCGAAGACCGATTGGGCTTGGGCGGCGCAGGCGGTGAAGCAGCTTGCGCCGCATCCGGTGTGGCTCGCGGGGGGAATTCGTGCCGACAACGCCGCACAGGCGCTGCGCGAGGTCGCCCCGGCGGGGCTAGATGTCGCCAGCGGCGCCGAGATCGAGGGGGCGCGCCGCGGGGAAAAGTCGGCCGACGCGATTGCGGCGCTGCGAAGCATCTGCAACAACGGCGGCGGGACAAAAGACCCGTGAACCAGCCCAGCTCCAGCTCCGAAAGCATCGCCCTCGAGTTCGGTGAGTTCGGCGGCCGCTACGTCGCCGAGACTCTCATGCCTGCCGTCGAAGAGCTCGGCCGCGCGTGGCCCGAGGCCTGGGCGGACGCCGACTTTCGAGCGCAGTACGAGCGGATCTTGGC
>JAUIJR010000648.1 GCA_030431075.1 Polyangia bacterium
GGAAGAACGCAGGGACATGTCTTTTTGAATCCTCTTGGGTGGGAGTCCGCGCAAATCGTACCCCAAAGAACCAAGTTCCGTGGACATCCAAGGCGCTACAACTCACATCTGCGCCACTTGCGCATCCCGCTTGGATCCGCGCGCCCGGCGTCGGACAATGCCGCCGAGGTCCGAACTCGGGACGATGGAACGTGAACTCGAACAGCTCGCAGGCGGCAGCTTGCACGGGCGAGTGGTCGTCGCCCACCTCGACTGGGGCCGTCAGCGCCTGGGGCAAGTCGCGTGGGCGCGCCTGCACGAGGGCCTGCCCTCGGCTCTGGCTCGCTGGCTGGACGCCGGCATCGACCCCCACGCTTGGTACCCCTTTGCGGACTGCGTGGCCCTCGACCGTGCCATCGCGGCCGCCCTCCCCGAGCCGCCCCGTCAAAGTTGGCGCGCGATGGGCCGGCACTCTGCCTCCATGAACCTGCTGATGGACGGCGCCCCCCACATCGCCGATCCGCACGAGGTCCTGCGTCGCGACACGATGCTGCAGGGCAACTGGGTCGACTTTGGGCACGCGCGCTACCAGCCTCTCGGGCCGAACGGCGGGCGCATCGACCTGGTCGAGTGGAGCTGCTACGCGGACGCCTTTTGCGTCAGCGCCGAGGGCTTTTTCGAGCGGGCCATCGGGATCTACGGCGCGGCCGGACCCCGCGTGACCCAAAGCGCCTGCTTGTGTCGAGGCGACGAGACCTGCCGCTTCGAGATCGAGTGGGAGTGAGCGGCCCCGACCGGCCGCCTCGCCCGGTCGCCTCGGCCAGCGCCTAGCCGGGCGGCGTAAAGTTGTCGCAGGTCGTGTCGATCAGCTCGACCGCCTGGTCGAAGAAGCTCGCGTAGCCGTTGGTGTTGCACACGCTGCCGAAGATGTGGTTCGGGAACATGTTCACGAACTGGCGCAAGCGCGCGGGGTCTTGGCTCTCGGCCGGGCAGATGGGCATGGCCGCGTCCGTGTCGTTGATCAGCCCGAGTACCACGAAGGCGCTCGGGTCCAGCGCCTTCGCCGACAGTAGATTTTGATACCAGCCGGCCGGCGTGCCCGGAGAGCTGGAGTCCTCTTCGTCGGTGATGATCGTGACCACCAAGATGGCGTCGTCACGCAAGAAGCCCGAGTTGCAGCCGCCGGGGCCCTGCATGCCATTCGAGAGCGAAGCCGTCAGCGCCTCCATCGCGCGCTCGTCCGAGTCGCCGTCCGTGCCGACCCGGGCGATGCAGCTGAAGGCCGACTTCGGGTCGACCTCCCCGGGCACGATGTAGCGCTGTCCCCCCGCCAAGTTGCACTGCTGGTTCGACGAGTCGCCGCCGATCGGGAAGGTCACGCCCGCGCCCATCTGGTCGTCGCAACTCGAAGGGGCCGAGGGGTTCTCACACAATCCCGAGGGCAGGTCCGGGCAGCTCACGGCGCAAAAGACGTTGCACTCGAAGGGGAACCACCCCGCGTCGGTCTTGGTGACCATGATGTGGTAGTCGGAGCCCGCGTCGACGGCCGCCAAGATCGAGTCGATGAAAGGGCCGAAGCTGGCCACCAAGGCCTGCTGGTTGTCGCCCATCGAGCCCGAGTTATCGATGACGAAGAGGAAGTCGACGGCGCGGCAGCCTTCGGTCGAGCCCTCGGCCGAGCCGCTCCCGCTGCCGTCGTCGAGCATCGTGTCGAGGCGCGGTCCCGAGCTTCCCGAGACCTCGGAGCTCTCGCTGCCGGCCGAGATCCCGTCATCGTCGCCGCTGTCGAAGATGGTCAGCCCCGAATCGCCCGCATCGTTCCCCGAGGGGTCGGCCTCGCCACAGCCGGCCAGGGACAAGCAGGCCGGAAAGATCCAAGCCGGAGCCAAACGGGTCACAAGATCATCAACGTAACGCATCGCAGTCATCTGAACCTCTCGGGACGAAGTCCCGGATCGCAACGCCCCGATCTTCGAGTCCTCGCGGTCGGCAAGTCAAGCGAGCGCGGGGTTCACAATCTCACGCGCGCCTCGCTGGCTGAAAAGTCGCGGCGCATGTGCCATCGTGGTCGCGCGGCCTTCGCCGACGACGATTGAACCAGCGGCGTGGACCACGAACAGGAGCGAACAACCGTCCGGAGCTGGCCTTGGTGGGTTGGACTCGCGGCCTTCGTGCTCTTCGCAAGCTGGGCCGTAAAGCTCGTCGTCGACGTTCAAGCGGCCCGGACGCAGCTCGAGGCCAACGTGGGCGCGCTGATGGCCGCCGACGAAATCGCCGCCGCGCCGGAGCCCTCGCGGGCGCGCGCCCTCGCCCCGGGGCCCAGCCCCGCGAGCCGGGCGGCCAAAGATGCCCTCGTGGCGGCTGTCGATGCCGGCGACGCCAAGGCCACCCGCGAGGCCGCCGACGCCTTCACGC
>JAUIJR010000649.1 GCA_030431075.1 Polyangia bacterium
AGGGGCAGCAGCCGGCGCGGGCCTTGGCGTGGAGTCATGGCGGAGACCGGGTGGCGGCGGGTGCATGCACCACTGGAGAAGCTTGCGCGGTGCACATCTTCGAGCCCGCCAGCGGCCGCGAAGTACAACGGGGGGGCCCGGCGCGTGCACCGACCGCCCTCGCCTTTGCGCCGGACGACGCGCGCGTGGCCGCCGTCGAGCCCGAAGACGACGGCGCACGGATCTGGATCGGCTCCACGAGACTCGAAGGCGCAGCCGAGCTCGAGCGCGCCGAGGGGAGCTACGGTCGCGTCCACGCGCTCGGCTTCGTGTCGCCCGAGCGGATCACGGTCGCGTGGTCGCCCAACGACGAAGCCGGGCAGCTGGTCCTCGACCAGGTCGACATCTGGGGCAACCAAGAGCAGCTGCGAAGCTTCGAAGGGCTCGACGCGATCTTGGTCGACGGCCCTTGGATCGCCTGGCAGTCCGAGGCCGAGATCACCTTCATGGACCTCGAGGCCCACCGCATCTACCGGATCTCCGAACTTGCGGGCCCCTGGTCGGGGATGGTGGTCAACGCGGAGGGCAGCGGGGCCGCGCTCTTCCCGGCCGAGCCCGGCGGCGACGCGCTGGTGGTGGACTTCGCCTCGCACGAGCGACGACGCGTGCCCTTTGGCGAGCGCGCGAGCGCTTGGGGCCGCGCCTTCGTGGACACCCCCGGGGCCTACCTTCGGATCTACGAGGACACGGCCCCGCGAGAGCCCTTGGCCTTCGCGCGCTGGCTGGCGGCCGAGAGCTCGGTGTGGGTCGACCCGGCGAGCATGACCCGCTCGAGCTTGCCGCCCCCCGCCTCGGAGCGCGCGCCCGAATCGGAGCGCACCCCGTGAGCATGGTCCTCGAGCTGAGCGCCGACTGGTCGGGGCAGGCCCTCGCGCAGCCGCATGGGCGCATCGAGCTGCGCCGCGAAGGCCAGAGCTTGTGGCTGCGCGGCGAAGCGCGCTGCTTCGACGACCCCTTGCCCTCGCTTCCTCCCGGCCGCTGCCCGGGGCTGTGGAACTTCGAGGTGCTCGAGCTCTTCTTGCTCGGCGATGACGCCCGCTACCTCGAGCTCGAGTTCGGCCCCGGGGGCCACTGGCTGGCGCTGGCTTTCGCGGGCGAGCGCGCCTGTGTCGACGAGCAGATCGAGATCGCGCCGACCATCGAGGTCGATCCGGATCGCGCGTGCTGGCGCGTGGCCTGCGAGTTGCCGGACCAGCTGCTTCCGCCCGGCCTCGCGCGCGTCAACGCCTACGCCATCCACGGCCAAGGAGCGGCCCGGCGTCATCTCGCCTGGCGCGGTGGCCCCGGCGCGCCCGACTTTCACCGCCTGGCCGGTTTCGACGCCCTCGATCCGACCCTTCGAAACCCTTGAGCGGCGAGCGCGTACACTGCCGAGGCATGCGCTACCTCCACACGATGATCCGCGTGTTCGATCTCGACGCGGCCCTGCACTTTTTTGGGCTGCTCGGACTTCGAGAGCAGCGCCGCCGCGAAGTCGAGGCGGGTCGTTTCACCCTCGTGTTCTTGGCCACGGCCGAAGGCGAGCCCGAGCTCGAGCTCACCTACAACTGGGACCAAGACGCGCCCTACGAGGGCGGGCGGAACTTCGGCCACCTGGCCTACGAAGTCGACGACATCTACGCGCTTTGCAGCGAACTGCAGGCCGCGGGCGTGACGATCGCGCGTCCACCCCGCGACGGCTACATGGCCTTCGTGCGCAGCCCGGATCAGATCTCGGTCGAGCTCTTGCAACGCGGCGGCGCGCTGGCGCCGGCCGAGCCCTGGGCCTCGATGCCCAACGTCGGCAGCTGGTAGGCCAGCGCGCGTTGAGCCCCTTTCGGCCGCGTGTTAAGGTCGTGTCGAGGCGGGCGCAGCTCGTCTCGGAGCAACGCCATGGCCAAAGTCGCAGTCGTCTTGTCGGGCGCGGGTTACCTCGACGGATCCGAGATCCAAGAGGCCGTCTTCTCCCTGTACTTCTTGGATTTGGCTGGAGCCGAGGTGCAGTGCTTCGCGCCCGACAAAGATCAGATGCACGTGGTCGATCACCTCACGGGTGAGCCCACCGGGGAGTCGCGCAACGTCCTGCACGAGGCCGCCCGCATCGCGCGCGGCAAGGTGGCCCCTCTGTCCGAGTTGGACATGGCGAACTTCGACGCGATCTTCTTGCCGGGGGGCTACGGCGCGGCCAAGAACCTCTCGAACTTCGCCGTCGCCGGGGCCGAGGCCGAAGTCGAGGCGGATCTGGTCGCCGCGCTGAAGGCCGCCTACGAGGCCCAAAAGCCGATCGGCGCCGTCTGCATCGCGCCCGCCGTGCTCGCAGCCGCGCTGCGCAGCTTTGGTGGCGAGGCCAAGCTGACGATCGGCGACGACG